>JBCDKH010000016.1 GCA_038746835.1 Planctomycetota bacterium
CACCAATGGGTCAAGCGGAGCGGTCACAAAGGTCTTTCGACCTCACGACGCTGCGTCAAGATTGGGTAAAGGTGCCCGCGCGGTGCGGATGCGGAAACCCCGATAGACTCGCCCGCCCCCCCTCTCCCCATGACGCCCGTCCGACTCGACCACGTCACCAAACGCTTCGGCGAGACCGTCGCCCTCGACGCGACCAGCCTCACCATCGACGCCGGCGAACTCTTCTTCCTCCTCGGCCCGTCCGGCTGTGGCAAGAGCACGCTCCTCCGCCTCATCGCCGGGCTCCACGAACCCACCGACGGCCGCATCTACTTCGGCGAGCAGGACGTGACCGGCCTCGGCACCGAAAAGCGCAACGCTGTCATGTGCTTCCAGAGCTACGCCCTCTGGCCTCACATGTCCGTCCGCGACAACGTGAAGTTCGGCCTCGACGTCAAAGGCACCACCGGCGACGCCAAGCGACAGAAGATCGACGAGGCGCTCGAGCTGGTCCGCATGACCGAGTACGCCGACCGCAAGCCCAACCAACTCTCCGGCGGCCAGCAGCAACGTGTCGCGCTCGCGCGGGCGATCGCGGTCGAGCCGGACGTGCTGCTGCTCGACGAGCCGCTGTCGAATCTGGATGCCAAGCTGCGTCACGAGATGCGCAGCGAAATCCGCCGCATCTGCAAGACCAGCGGCCTGACGACGGTGTACGTCACGCACGACCAGAAGGAGGCGCTGAGCGTCGCCGACCGGATCGCGGTGCTGAAGGACGGCAGGGTCATGCAGGTCGGCAGCCCGGGCGACCTCTACCACCACCCGGCGACGGCGTTCGTCGCGGACTTCGTCGGGCACACGAACCTGCTCGATGGTGACGTGGCCGACGGCGTGTCGGTCGAGACGGCCATCGGCAGGCTTTCGACGCGGCAGACGGACCTGACGGGCAAGGTGAAGGTCAGCATCCGCCCGGAGCAGATGTCGCTGGTCTCCGACGCAGCCGCGGCGAACAAGCTGACGGGCGTCGCGAAGTCGACGACGTTCCTGGGCGAAGCGAGCGAGCACGACGTCGAGGTGGCGGGTCGGATGCTCCGCGCCGTCGCCGCGCCGCCCCGGTTTGATGTGAAGGAAGGGGACAGCGTGACGCTGGCTTTTGATGCGGAGGACGTTGCGGTGTTGCCAGGGTGAGGGGCCCGAATTGTCGAACCCGGACCCGAAGCTTCCGCTTCGGCGTTCTATTTGTTTCACACTCGTATCTTGGCTCGCATGACGACGCCGAAGCGGAAGCTTCGGGTCCTTTCAGTCGCAATCAATCTGCAGAATGCTTTCATCACCCCATATAGCAGCATCGCGCTCCTGCTTACAAACGATGTATGCGAAGCAAGCCTTCAGGTGCGAGAGATCGGTAACGGGCTTGGGGCTACAGCTCGAACTCCAGAGCCTTCCTGGCAGATAACTTTTCATCTCGAAGCTGCTGCCTATCTTGATGCCGCCCACGGTACGACGGACGTCTGCATAGTTGCCGGGATGGCGTAGTAGCAGGTGCGCGTGTGCGTCACCGACGCTCACCGAAGCGAGACTGACTTCTCGGCGAATGGCAGCGTCCCGGATCGCTTCAAGCGTCTTTGCCCGAAGACCTTCAGGAATTAGCACGGGTGGTGACGCACGTGACTTCGCGTAGCGGTGCAGTCCCGCATGCTCACCTGCAGGGGGCGGCGTTTTGTAGTCGCCACTCGAATGGACGCGGTGATCGTGATCGCGAAAGCCACGTGGGTCTCCGGGAAGCCAGCTGCAATGGGTGCCAAGGACGACGTGCCACCAGTTTCGGAACGGTGGTTTCACGGTTGCGAAGAATGTGAATGTGTCGCCGAAGCGGGAGCTTCGGGTTGTCGGAGGACCCGAAGCTTCCGCTTCGGCGTCGGGAGGTCAGTCAAACACAGGGCGCTTGGTATGAAAGTCGGTGACGGACTCGAAAAGCCGTCCGGCTTGAAGCATCTTGGATTCAGCAAAAGCCGGTCCGATCAGATGCAAACCGATGGGCAGCGGCTTCTCACCTGAGGTGAAGCCGCACGGCACACTCATCGAGCAGTTGCCGGCGATGTTGCTGGTGACGGTGAAGACGTCGCACAGGTACATGCTCAGCGGGTCGGCCGCCTTCTCGCCGACCTTGAAAGCCGGGAAAGGGCTCGTCGGGCTGGCGATGACGTCGCACTTCTGGAACGCCTGCTCGAAGTCTTGTGCAATTCGAGTCCGGACCTTGAGGGCCGTGTTGTAATACGCGTCGTAGTAGCCGCTGGAAAGGGCGTACGTGCCGATCATGATGCGGCGTTTGACCTCGGGGCCGAAGCCTTCTTCGCGGCTCTTGCTGAAGAGCTCGATGATGTCCTGGACCGGTTCGCTGGTGCGATGGCCGAAGTGGACGCCGTCGTAGCGGGCGAGGTTGCTGGAGGCCTCGCACGGCGCGATGACGTAGTAGGCGGCGATGCCGTACTCGGTGTGCGGCAGGCTGACGTCGACCACCTCGGCCCCGTGTTCCTGTAAGACGGCAAGCGCCGCGTCGAATGCGGCTTGGACTTCCGGATCGACACCGCCGGACTGCTCGGCGGCGGAGGTGAACTCCTTGGCGATGCCGATGCGGAGCCCCTTGGCACTGCCCGCCTGAACGAGCTTCTCGGCCTCGGCGACGAAGTCGGGCACCTCGACGGGCGCGGAGGTCGAGTCGAGAGGGTCGTGGCCGCAGAGAACGTTGAGCAGCAGGGCGGCGTCGCTGACGGTCCAGGCGAACGGGCCGATCTGATCGAGCGAGCTGGCGAAGGCGACGAGGCCGTAGCGGCTGACTCGGCCGTAGGTGGGCTTGATGCCGACGGTGCCGCAGAGGCTGGCGGGTTGTCGGATGGAGCCGCCGGTGTCGGAGCCGATGCTGCCGACGCAGAATCCTGCCGCCAGTGCTGCTGCCGAGCCTCCTGAGCTGCCGCCTGGCACGCGATCGGTGTCCCACGGGTTCCGCGTCGAGCCGAAGGCGGAGTTCTCGGTCGACGAGCCCATGGCGAACTCATCGAGGTTCGTCTTCCCGACGATGACGGCCCCGGCCTCTTCGAGCTTGCGGATGGCGGTGGCGTCGTAGGGGCTCTTGAAGTGCTCGAGCATCTTGCTGGAGCAGGTCGTGGTGCCCCAGCTGGTGCACAGGTTGTCCTTCACCGCGATCGGCACGCCCGCCAGCGGCCCGGTGACGCTCCCCGCATCGACATTGGCCGCTCGACGCAGCGCCCGCTGCGCGTCGGTAGAGACGAAGGCCTTGATGTCCTGGTCGTGCTGATCGATCGCCGCCAGCGCCGCCCGCACGAGCTCATCGCTGGAGACGTCCTTGGCCCGAATGGCGTCACGAGCGGCGAGAAGGGAAGGAAGAGGCATGGTGATCGCAGAAAGCTTGAAGGAGGAAGCTTGAAGCCTGAAGAGCCGAGCGTCGTTGCGGCAAACAACCGCACCCATCCGACCTTCAAGCTTCAGGCTTCACCCTTCAAGCTTTCCGGCCATCAGGCTTTACCCCGCCGAGTCTTCGTCGCCGCCGAGGACTTTGGGGACCTTGAAGAAGGGCGGGTCGCTATCGGGGGCGTTGCGGAGGACCTGGTCGACGGTGAGCGGGTCGCCGACGGCGTCTTGGCGGAGCACGTTGGTCAGGTCGGCCGCGTGGGCGGTGGGATCGACACCGGCGACGTCGACCTCGCGGATTTTGGCGATGTAGCCCAGGATCCCACCGAGCTGCTCGGCGTAGGGGTGGATGGCCTCGTCAGCGGGGGCCAAGCGGGCGAGCTTGGCGACGTGCCGGACATCGTCATCGGTAATGGCGGGCGAGGCGTCGGCCATGGGACCAGTTTTAGGCGTGGGCGCGGTGGACGGGATGGGCGGAGTGGATGAGTGGGCGTTGTGGGGTCTTGCGACTTGAGCCGGCTGGGGCGTTGGGGCGGTTATGGGGCGGTCTGAGGGGCTTTGGCTGGGGCGTCTGGCATTGACAGGCGCGGCGGCCAAGGTACAAAGGCGGGTCCGTCGGCCGGTCCGATGGGGCGTTGGAACTTCAGCGGGAACCTCCCGCGGGGTGACGCGTCCCAGAAGAGGCCGCCGAGGCTGCTGCAGAAGCCCGTGCCGCCGCCGGTGCCCAGTCACCGGACCCCGCCAGGCACTTCGAAAAGGGCTCTGCAACCCCATTCGCGGCAGGCTTCCACCACCCTGCCCTCCGGCACCTTCGCCTCCACCGGCCACGCCGCCCCAAGAGGCCTTCACGCCAGCTCCACCGCCACCATGTCGACGCCTCAGGATCTGTCTCGCTCGGCCCGTGTTCGTCCCATCGCATCCGTCCGGCGTCGGCTCGCCCGCGCGGTCCGTCGCGTGACTTTGGATCTCACCGGCCCGCACTCCTCCGCCGCTGGGCGCGCTGCGCTCATCGAGCGGCTCGAGGTGCGTCGCCAGCTGACGACGCTGTTTCCAGGCGACACCTTCATCTACTCCTCGTTTGACAACGAATCGCTGCCGGAAGACGCCGACGACTTCATCCCCGTCGAGTTCCGGGTCGAAGGTGACGCGGGGACCACCGTCGATGTCTTTGGCTCCACCGTGAGTGGTCAGCTCAGTGACCTCTCTGGGGTCATCGTCCGATCATCCACGGGCGAGATCATCAACGAGCGTGGCGGCCTTGGCGGCCGGATCGGTGCCCTGCCGCTGGTCCCAGACGAGCTTCTGTTCTTCTCCGAGTTCGGGACCATCCAGAACTACAGCGCTTCCGATCTCATCGGCTTCGACGTGGGCAGCGACATTCGCCTCGCGCCACAATCGGCCCTTGCAGTGTCGAGCCTGGCGACCAACACCAACGGCGACACCTTCGGCCTGCAGCTTTCCGACGATGATGGCCTGGGTGGGCCACGCCTCGATCTGCTCATCTTCAACACCGATCGCACCGACTTCGATCCGCTCGCTGAAATCTTCGGGATCGGCGACGCCAGCCGGACCCCAGGAAACCCCGGTTTCGATCCTGTGGATCGCGGCAATGTCGGTGATGCGATCTTCGTCACCGACCTGCGCGACGACGTCATCGCAGCCGCCAATGCCGCTCCCGAGCTCGATCCCACGGCGCTCGACCCGATGGCGGACCCATTAGCGCTAGACGACGTCGTCTCGATTTTCGGGGCCGACTTCCGGTCGACCGATCCCGACACGCTGGTCGCCGGCATCGTCATCAACACGCTCCGACCGGATCCCGACGGCGACGACGAAGACGGCCCGGCCACCGCAGAGGTCAACGTCCCCGCCTTCTTCGAGATCGACATCTCCGACCTGACGGCTCCCGTCGTCAGCTATCTCGGCAGCGGCTTCTCCGCGGAACAAGGCCAAGACGCCGACGATCTGCAGGCCGAGATCACCGCCTTCACGTTTGTCGAGAACGGGCTCGACGAGATGGGCGACCCGATCGCGGACAGCCTGCTTCTGCACGGCACCTTCCGTGATCGGACAGGTGAGGGCGGCGAAGCGACGGCCGTCCGTGCGACCACGGGCGTCGTCCTTACCGACGGTGCGACAGGCACCTCGTTCGTGTCGCAGGCGGGCATTCGCGAGGTTGTGCTTTTCGAGGAAGTCGTTGCGGTCACGAGCCTCGAGTACCGGCCGACGGACGGACTCGTCTACGCACTGAGCGAGCCAGGCGACGATCAGCAGTTCTTCAATTTCGATCCCAACTTCAACCCTGAAAACGAAGACGAGCTGCCAAACTTCGTTGGCGGTGTTGCCGGTTCGTCTGATGAAGACGACATCCGCGGCGAGATGCTCGACTCGCTCACCTTCGATCCGACGCTGTTCGATCCGCTGCTCGACGACGGCGACGGCATTCCCGAGGCCGGTGAGATTGGGACATTCCTCAGCTTCGATTCCGAAACTGACGAACTGCTTCAGATCGACGTCCGACCCCGCGGTGTTGGTGGTGCGTTGTCGATCTACAGCGTCGTTGTCAACGACGGCACGCTCGACACGATCATTGCCGTCCAGCCGATCGAGTTCGAAGACGACGACGACACCGAAATCAATGAAGAGGCCGATGTGGCTTTGACGTCGACCACCATCGACCGTCTGGGCTTCACAGGGACGTCTGGCACACTCTCGTTCTACGGCGACGATTCTTCGGCGGTCTCGCCGGATGGCAGTGGCCTGCTGTTCCTCGGCCTGAAGTACGTCGTGACGCCGGAAATGGGCGATCCGTTCGTTCAATCGGTCGCCAGCCTCGATCCCGAAGACGGAACCGAAGGCACCAGCCTCTTCACCGGCCCGCTCTTCGATGGTGAGATTCGGCCCGGCCTGTACGTGGAGGACTCGTCACTCGGCGTGTTCAACTTCGCCGGAACGGTGACCGGCAATGTCCGCATTGAGGGTGCTCTGGGTGAGTTTGTCGCCGGACAGATTCTGACGGGCAACGCGCTTGGCAATTTCACGTCAACCGCGTCGAACACCGTGTTCGAGTCAGCGCCCGTCTACCAGGAGCAGAACTTCGCCGTCTTCGGCGATGTCGACAACATCGTCAGCATCGGTTCGATCGGCGACAATGAGGTCGGCGGAGCCATCGACTTCTCAGAGGTCGGTGCACCCGACAGTCAAGCGTTCTCCAGCGGGACCGACATCGCCATCGCCGGACGGGTCGGTGCGATTCGCAGCACCGTCGGCAGCGTCTCGGCCACCATCGAAGTCGTCGGCGACGTCGAGCCCGAGGACGGCTTCATCGCGCCGACGCTCTTCAAGACAGGGCGCGACGTCTACCAGGAACTTGAGCTCCAGGTTCAGCCCGACGGCGACAACATCGGGCAGCTCTTCCAGCAAGGCGAGGTCATCACCGGGTCGTTCTTCAACGATTCCTTCACGACGTTCGAGCCCGTCGGTGCGCGGCCCGACGGAACCCTGACCATTCAGGGCCTCATCGACACCACCTCGACCAGCGCCGCATTCGACGACTTTGTCGACTACTTCGGCGTCGGCTTGGTCGCGGGACAAACCGTCACGGTGGACCTCGACTTCTTCGGGAATCCGCTCGCCGTCGGCATCTTCGATCCCGACGGTCGGCTTGTCGCGACGGACTTTGAGGACAACCGCCCCTTGGACGTCCTGGGCGCGCCCTTCCAGTTCACGACCAAGACGGCGGGCAACTACCGCATCGCGATCGGCTACGCCGCCGCACCGGGCTTCAACGACGGTGCAGGTCTCAACGGTCTCATCGTCACCGGATTCTCCCCGTACGAGCTGAACCTCGAGGGTCTGGGCGACATGAGCGTCGGCGGCATCGTCGCAGCTCAGCGCATCTACGCGGGTCGCCAGCTCGGCACCGTTTTCTTCTCGAAGGCCAACGTGTTCGACGGCGTCTTCGACACCATTCGCATCCGGCAGGACGACCTGGGCATCGTCGACGCCAGGAACGAATCCTTCACCGAGGTAGGAATCCTGCGTGTGACGCAAGGCAACCTTCGCCACCTCGGTGGAAGTGGCGTCGGCGGCCAGGACGTCGGGCCTCTGCTCGATACCCGCGATGCCAACGTTCGCGTCGGCTTCAGCATCGGTCGAGTCGAGGCGACCGGTGTCGCAGGCGATGCCGCGTTCTACGGCGGCGATGTGTTCCTCAACTTCACTGGCGTCACCACGTTCACCGGCGAGATCGACCTCACCCAAGTTGCCGCCGGCGATGACATTCAGGTCATTGAGGCCGAACGAGACGTCTTCGGCAACTTCATCACTGGCCGCGGCATCGGTTCGATCGCTGCGGGTCGGAATTGGGGCAACGAGAACCTTGGCATTCTCTCCCGAATCTTCGTCAACGTCGACGACATCAACGACGACGGCTTCGTCGATCTGCTCAGTGTCGGCGGTGATGTCGGCGGCGGCGACACGACCGCAGGCGGCGGTGTCATCGTCGGCGGCCCGGCAATCGACGTCGGGACCAACGGCAACTTCCGCTACTTCGATGTCGGTGAGAACGCCTCGGTCCTTCGCGACCCCCAGTTCGGTACCTTCCCGACCAACCAGTACCAGGAAGTGCCGCTCGGTGAGAGCTTCGAGTACACCGACGACTCCGGTACACGCGTCCGCATCTCGACGGAAGAAGGCGAGCCGGATCCCGCCTTTGACATCACCTTCAACCCCTTCGACATCCCGATCGTCGGTGCCGGCCAGCTCGAGGTGCTCACCTACCCGGTGCGTAGCGGTGGCAGCATTCTCGTCAACGTCCGTTCGACACGTAGCGTCGGCGTTCAAACGCTTGATCGTGGGCAACGCGCAACCGCCGAGGTCGGCAACATCTTCCTCACCGGAACCAATGGCAGGCCGGTCCTGTTCGAGGTCGACAACGACGATCCCGGCTTCGACGACGTCGACCAGACCGTGGTCTTCGGCGCGGCCCAGGACCTGCCATTCGACTTCAACAACCCGAATGCCGACCTGAGTCCGTTCGACGATTACGAGGTTCGCCTCGCCGGGCGAAATGTCGACGTTTTCGGCGTCAATCAGACCGGTGGCGGCGACGGACGCGTGACGCGGATCGTGAACGATTCGGACGGTGAAGTTCTCGACACGCGACTGACCAGCGTCGGGCTCATTCAGGCCGAACGGGTCGGCATTGCTGAAACGCGTGGATTTGCCGACCTTCAAGTTGCCCAGCCTCTCCTGGCCGGCAACTTCCCGTTCGATCAGAACCCCCACATCATCGCGGTGGAAGGTAGCATCGGCAGCATCGTCGCCGACACGGTCGGCAACGTCTTTGCCGGTGTCGATCTGGGCATCGGCGTGACCGAGGGTGTCACCTTCCTCGCTGGCGCCGTCGAGGATGGTTTCGACGACGCGGCTGGTGACGGGATCAACAGCCAGCTCTTCGTAACTGCCGACGGCGACGTCGATGAGTTCGCGTTTGCCCGCATCGGCGAGCCGCGCGGCGTGATCGGCTCGATCCGTGCCGACGCGTTCGGTGGCGGACGATTCGAGCGAGACCAGTTCGGCTTCGGCCGAGACGACGAGTTCCGGTTCGAAGGCATCGCCGGCCCGATCGTCGCAGCGACGCCGGGCACGCCCGAGTCCCAGGGCGAGATTCGTTTCGTCGACATCGGCGAAGGCATCGCCGACGACGGCAGCGGCACGATCTCCGGCGGCGGTCTCTATGCCGAGACCTTCATCCTTACCGTCTTTGGTGACGAGGGCGCGAACATCTATGGCGACATTGTCGCCAACGAGGTCAATCGCGTCACACTCAACGGCGGATCGCTCATCGGGGCCGACATCCTTCAGGCCGAGATCGCCGAAGGTGGAACGATCGGCCAGATCGACTTCGGACTCGCCCGCGAGTTCGATCCGACGGCGACCGTCGTCTTTGAGTTCGCTGACACGGAGAACAACCCGGTCTTTGAGGTCGACCTGATCGAACTCAACGGCGGTGGCATCATCGGCTCGCAGGTGCAAGGCTCTGACGTCGACCGAGTTGTCGTCAACGACGGCTACGGCATTCTGCGAAGCAACGTCTCCGCCATCCTTGATGACTCAGTCGTCAACAGGGTCTCTGTCGATGGCCTTGGCATCCGCAACTCGCAGATGACGGCTGGCCTGAATATTGGCAGCATCTCGGCTTCGGGCGACCAGACGCCGATCGACGTGAGCCAGTTCGATTCGACTGTTCGGCTGTCTGATCAGGGGTTCACGTTCAGCCCGTTCGACGGACGCCAGATTAATGGTGCAAACGATCTCCGGGTGGCCATCGGTCTTCCCGCCGATGTCAACATTCGGCCCGTGGTCACGGCCGACGGCGTGATCGAGAACCTCATCCTCACCGCCTCGCGAGACCTCTCGTCCTACTCAGCCTCGGTCTCACGCAGCAACCCGAACACGATTTCGGTGCTGCCTGGATTCGAAGACGACACCGCCGCCATCGGCACGGGCAGTCTCGCGAGTGAGGCCTTCCCGAACACCGTTTCGGTCGGTCGCAATATCAGCGACTACGACGTCGACGACTTCCTCGGCTTCCGCAGTGTCTCGGGTGAGATCAATCGACTCGACGCGTCGGATGAGGTCACGAACGCTCTGTTCCGAGTTTCGGGTCGAATCCAGGACACGCGCGTCGGCGGACTATTCAACAGCAACGCAACGCTGCGAGCTGAAGGCCCCGACGGCAGCATCGGCCGGGTGCAGGCTGGCGAGCTGCTCGGCACGGTGCGGGCTGATATCGGTATCGAAGAGATCGTCGTTGACGGTGACCTCGGCTCGCCGAACGCGGCACCGATCACGTCCGACGACCCGTCGCTGGCCAACGTCCGTGCCGGTGGCTTCGGACAGGCCGACGCACCGATCCTGCGACTCTTCGTCGGTGGCGACGTGCTCACCGGCACGTTCATCCGGGCGACCGATCAGATTGAGGATCTGACGATCAACGGCGACATCCAGGTTGGTGCTCGCATCCAGGCCGAAGAGATCGACTCGCTCGATCTGGGCGGATCGAACTTCGGCACCATCATCCGCTCCTGAGCGAGCACATAAGTGGTCGACCGGGACACCATCTTGCCGCCGCGGAGCTGGAGCTCTGCGGCGGCTTTCTTGTTCGCTACGCTCGGCCCGATGGACGCTGGTTGGGACGAGGTGCAACAACGACTGCCATCCGTGGCGGCGGTCTTCGAGCAGGGGCTCGACGAGCAACATCCCGGCGTGCAGGTTTACGTCTCGCTCGACGGAACGCCGATCGTCGATGCCGCACTCGGGCAGGCGCGGCCGGGCGTCGAGCTGTCGCCGGACCACCTGACGCTCTGGATGAGCGCCGGCAAACCGCTGGCGGCGTACCTCGCGGCACGACTCGTTGCTGACGGACGCCTGTACCTGAGCGATCGCGTCGAAGACCTCGTTCCCGCCTTCGGAAGCGGCGGCAAGGAGGCGATCACCGTGCGTCATCTCCTGACGCACACCGGCGGATTTCGTCAAGTGTCGAGCAACTGGAGCCCGTCGCCCTGGGCCGAGGTGATCGAGCGCGTCTGCGACGCGGCGCTGGAAGACGACTGGATTCCCGGCGAGACTGCCGGCTACCACGTCGCCAGCGGCTGGTACATGCTGGTCGAGGTCTGCCGCGTCGTCAGTGGTGTCGACGCGACGGACGCGGCGATCTCGGCGATGTTCGATCGCGATGTGCTCGGGCCACTGGGCATGGAGCGGTCGCACGTCGGCATGTCGCGGCATCGCTACATCGACTACGGCGTGGAGTCGGCCGTCTCGCTGGACATGAGCAAGACACCCGCGTCGCCGGTGGCTTTCCCGAACAGCGAGAAGGGCCACGTGCTCTGTCGCCCCGGCGGCAACGCACGCGGGCCGGCGCGATCGCTCGGACGCTTTTACGAGCAGCTCCTGCGCGATCGCGGCGAAATGCCCGGTGATGCGATCCTGCCCGGCGAGATCGCCCGCGAGTTCACCACTCGCCAACGCGTCGGCCGACGTGACGAGACGTTCAAGGCTCAGATCGACTGGTGCCTGGGCTTCCTCGCGGCCGACGTGGAAGGGCGACGGATTCCGTACGGTTATGGGCCCCACGCGTCGCCCGATACATTCGGCCACAGCGGCAATCGGTCGAGCTGTGCCTTCGCCGATCCGGCACACCGGCTGGTCGTGGTGTGGGTGACGACGGGCCTGCCGAGCGAGCTGTTGCATCAGCGTCGGCAGCACGCCGTCAACGCCGCGATCTATGGGGATCTGAATCTGGCGAGCGGTTAAGCGGCCCCTGCGGCAGGCCGATTCGGGGAGAGAAGCGCTTCCCCCTGTCGCACCGCCACGTGATTCGTCCCACCACGCAGCCACAGCTTAGTGTGCCGCGTCAGCCCGAAGGCTTGACGCCGGCCCAACGCACGCCCGAGTTCGTCGGCCGCCTTCTCGCTGCAGCCGAGGCGATGAAGAGCGAGCTGGAGAACCTGCGCGAGCAGGCCGACGCCCGTCGGTATCACCTGGAGCAGGTCGACCGCGAGCTGCGCCTCGCCGCCAAGCTGCAGGGCGACTTTCTCCCGGCGGCCATGCCTCTGGTCGACGGCATGACGTTCCACAGCTTCCATCGCGGCGTCGGCCACGTCAGCGGTGACATGTTCGGGGTCGATCGGCTCGACGAGCACCACGTCGGTATCCACCTCGTCGACGCTGTCGGCCATGGCATGCCGGCGGCGCTCCTGGCGATGTTCCTCGGCCATGCCATTCAGCCCAAGGTCATCCAGGAGCACGGGTACGAGCTGCTCCCGCCGGGCGACGTGCTGAAGGCACTGAACGCCACGCTCTGCAACAAAGGCCTGTCACACGGCTTCTTTGCGACCGCCCTCTACGCCAAGGCCAACGCCGCCACGGGCCAAGTCGATTTCGCCCGCGCCGGCCATCCGCTGCCGATCCACATGGCCGGTGACGACGTCCGCTACCTCGGCGGCGACGGCGCGCTGCTCGGCGTGATCGCGGACGAGGAGTTCACGCCCGAATCGATCCAGCTTCAGCCGGGCGACAAGCTCGTCTTCATCACCGACGGCGCCGAATGTCTGTTCGCCGACGACCGCTATGGCGACCAGGACGCCTGGCTGGCCGCGATGACGCAGCGGCGCGACCTCTCCGGCACAGAGTTGATCGCCGAAGTGGCCCGTCAGTGTGAAGCGACGAGGCCTGATGACGATGTGACGGTGGTCGTCGTTGAACGCTGCTAACGAGCCGCATTCGTGACATCCAGCCGTGGAAGATCGTGTAGACTTGCACCAGTCATGACCGCAACCGCACCCATGCCGGCCGGCAGCGTTTCGGCCGATGCTCGAATGACTTTCGAGGAGTTCGAGTCGAACCCAGACCTCAAGGGGTTCGAGCTCGTCGACGGATACCTCGTGGAAAAAGAAGTGGGACTACTCGAAAGCAGAAGCGCTTCGAAGCTGCATCAAGTCCTTCGCGAGCATGTCGAAGCACATCGCCTTGGTGATGTCTTCGATAGCGAGGCGATATATCGCTGTTTCGACGATCCTTCGCGTGGACGCAAACCCGACCTCAGCTTCATTGCCGCTGGCCGGCTGACGCAGGAGGACCTTCATCGCGGTCACAGCACCATTCCACCCGATCTCGCGGTGGAGGTCGTCTCGCCGAATGACGTTTACATCAAAGTCATCGCCAAAGTCCGCGAGTACTTGCAGGCCGGCGTAAAAGTGGTCTGGCTCGTGAACCCGCGTCAGCAGGAGGTCGCCGTCTACTTCGACGACGGCCGCACCGTCAGCCTTTCGGGCGACGACCGCCTCGATGCAGGCGACGTGTTGCCAAAGCTGTCGGTGACAGTCGGCGAGATCTTCGCCGACACCACGGCGTGATCTGCCTGGAACGGGACCCTTTGGCCGTCACGATCGACATTCACTGGCACCTTGATGATCTGAAGCGTTACGACTTGGAGTACGCGGCACTTGACGTCCAGGAGATCCTGTACTTCAAGCACCTCGACGGTGAGCGATGGACCTGCGACAACCCGGACGGTCTCCTCGAGACGTACCGAGTCGTCGCACGGAACGCCGTCATCGCAACGAGGCTCGAGAAGCTACTCGACGAGCTCTTCAAGCAGCCATGTCTTCACCGTCTGGCGACGGTGAAGCGGATCTGATCGGACCGTTGCTCAGAGATGAATCGCCCGCCCGTCCGCCACGCCGGCGGCTTCCATGACCGCCTCGGAGAGCGTCGGGTGCGGGTGCATCGCCTCGATGATCTCGGCCTCGGTCGCCTCGAGCTTCTTGGCGACGACCATCTCGGCCAGCAGCTCCGTCACGTGCTCGCCGACCATGTGGACGCCGAGCATCTCGCCGGTGTCGGCGTCATAAATCTGCTTGACGAAGCCGTCCGTCTCGCCCGCGGCCAGGGCTCGGCCTGAGACGCTGAAGGGAAACTTGCCGACCTTGAGCTTCCGGCCGGTCTCGCGCGCCTTCTTCTCGGTCAGGCCCATCGAGGCGACTTGCGGGTGCGTGTACGTGCACCCGGGAATGTTGTCGTAGTCGACGTGGTGGTCGCTGTACTCGAACATCCGCTCGACGCAGTAGACGGCCTCGTGGTGCGCGACGTGGGCGAGCCACGGCGGGCCGATGACGTCGCCGACGGCCCAGATGCCTTCGACGTTTGTCTTGTAGTTCGTGTCGACCTTGACGTGCTCTTTGACGATCTCCACGCCGACCTTCGGGTCGAACAGGCCGTCGATGTTGCCCGTCACGCCGACGGCCAGCAGGACCTTGTCGGCCTCGATGAGCTTCTCACCTTTGCCCTTGCTCTCGTCGGCCGGCACGACGGTCAGCACCACGCCTTCGGCACTCTTGGCGACCTTGGTCGTCTTGCTGCCGAGCATCAGCTTGATGCCGCGCTTCTTGAACACACGCTCCAATGCGATCGAGCAATCCTCGTCCTCGTTCGGAAGCAAGTGCGGCAGGAACTCGACGATCGTCACGTCGGTTCCCATCGCGTTGTAGAAGTCGGCAAACTCACAGCCGATCGCACCGGCCCCGATGATCGCCAGCGTCTTGGGCTGCTCCGGCAGGTTCATCGCCTCGCGCGACGAGATGATCTTGTCGTGATCGATCTCGATTCCTGGCAGGTTCTTCGGCTTGGCACCGGTCGCAATCAGGATCTTGTCGCACTCACTGCTCTCCGTCTTGCCATCGCTGGTCTTCCATTCAACCTTGTTTTTCGCGACGACCTTGGCTGTGCCCATCTTGTGGTCGACCTTGTATTTGCTGAACAGGTGTGCGATACCCTTGTTGAGCTTGCCGGCGATGGCTCGGCTGCGCTTGATCGGCTGGTGGAAGTCGACCGCCATGCCGTCAAACGAAACGCCGAACTCGCCTGCGTGGTCGCGTGCCTGACGCACGAAGGCCCCGGCGTCGAGGAGCGCCTTGGTCGGAATGCAGCCCCAGTTGAGACACGTGCCGCCGAGATTTTCCTTCTCGACGCAGAGGACGCGCTTGCCGAGTTGTCCGGCACGGATGGCCGCGGCGTAGCCAGCTGGGCCGCCACCGATGACGATGAGGTCGTACTTCTTGGGCATGTTTCTCGCAAGCGTAGGGCCGATCGGGCGACGGTCAGCCGTGTCGCTCGAACCCTGAAAGGTTCCTTGCCAGCCACGCGTCCTGATCGCCCGCCCAGCCCTCGTTGCTGAAGACTTCCAGCTCGAAAAGCCCGTCAAACCCTGCCGCTTCGCACATCGATCGAATGCCCGCCACGTCGATGCAGCCCTCCCCGACCACGCCGCGATCGAACAGGAAGTCGCGCGTCGGCACACGCCAGTCGCACTCGTGCACTGCGAAGAGCCGGCCGAGCTTGCCGCACCGCTCGATCTCGTCGGCAAGGTCCGGGTCCCACCAGACGTGATAGACGTCCAGTGCCGCGCCGACGCCCGGATCACCGAGTGTCTCGGCGATGTCGGTCGCCTCCTTCATGCGGTTCACGCACGACCGCGTGTCGGCGTACATCGGGTGCAGCGGCTCGATCGCCAGCTTCACGCCGGACTGGCTCGCATGCGGAGCGACAGCCGCAACGCCGTCAGCGACGAGCTTGCGCTGATCCGCCAGCGGCTTGCCCGGGTCGGCCCCGACGACTAGCACCACCATCTCCGCCCCAATCGCCGCCGCCTCGTCGATGCACGCCTTGTTGACGTCGATCGCGTCCGGCTCGTGAAAAAACCCGCCGCGGACGAGCGCCGGCACCTTCAGTCCGCTGCCCCTGACGATGCGCGTCGCCTCGTCGAGGCCGACCTCCTCGATCTTGTCGCGCCACACACTGACGCCACCGCACCCCGCAGCAGCGAACCTTTCGCAGCACTCCGCAAGCGACCAGGGCTTGCAGGTGATCGTGTGTGGAGCGCAACGTGAAAGCTCGGGCATGTCAGTCGGATTGCTGCTGTTTACTGGTAAGCGAGCCCCGAGCGTGAGCGAGGGGTTTCCGCGTGACGACCGGACACCCCTCGCTCACGCTCGGGGCTCGCAGGGAGTTCGTGTCACAATGCTGGAACATCAACCCACTGACGGGTCTCGGCACTCTTCATGCCAAGCTCTGCCAACTGCACGCCGCGGGCACCTTCGCGGAGCGTGTACGACCACGGTTCGTCGAGCGCGACGTGTCGCAGGAACTGCTCCCACTGAATCTTGAACGCATTGTCGTACTCCGTTGCCGCTGGCATCTGCGACCAGTTCTCGTAGAAATCGATCGGCTGTGGAATGTCCGGGTTCCAGACCGGCTTGGGCGTGTTGGAGGCGTGCTGGATGTGGCACTCGCGAAGGCCTGCGACCGCGCTGCCGTCGGTGCCGTCGACCTGGATTGTCAGGAGATCATCGCGACGCACACGCGTCACCCACGACGAGTTGAACTGCGCGATTGTGCCCGCAGGAACGTTGCCTTCGCCGAGCTCGAAGATCGCGTACGCCGAGTCGTCCGCGGTCGCCTTGTACGTGTTGCCTTCCTCGTCGCGGCGCTCGGGCAGGTCGGTCCGCATGCTGGCGACGAGCCTTTGAACCGGGCCGAAAGTGTGCTGGAGGACGTACTGCCAGTGGCAGAACATGTCGACGATGATGCCGCCCCCGTCCTCCTTGCGGTAGTTCCAGCTGGGGCGTTGGATCGGCTGGTCGTCGATGTCGCCGGCGAAGACCCAGTAGCCAAACTCGCCGCGAATGCTCAGAATTCGGCCGAAGAACTTCTGATTGATCAGCTGCTTGAGCCGTCGAATGCCCGGCAGCCACAGCTTGTCCTGCACGACGCCGTTCTTGATGCCGGCGTCTTCAGCCAGCTTCGCCAGCCGCAGGGCCTCGGCAGTCTCGATGGCGGTCGGCTTCTCGCAGTAGACGGCCTTCTTCGCATCGCAGGCCATCTGGACAAACTTGCCGCGCAGCTGTGTGGCCGACGCGTCGAAGACGATGTCGCAGTCGTCGCTCTTGACCGCTGCCTCGACGTCGGTCGTGTACTTCTCGACGCCGTACTTCTCGGCGAGCGCTTTGAGCTTGTTCTCATTCCGCCCGGCCAGCGTCGGCACGGGCATGAGCGTCAGGTCGGGTGACACCTTCACGCCGCCTTGCTCGCGGATGGCGAGGATCGAGCGGACCAGGTGCTGGTTGGTCCCCATCCGACCCGTCACGCCGTTCATCACGATGCCGAGGTGTCTGATACTCATTGCCCGGACAGTAAGACACGGCCAACGACCCGCACTGTGCGCATCGGGTCAATCATGTCCGTCATCCTGAGCGAGCGAAGCGAGTCGAAGGACCTCGTCTGGTCCGCCACTGATGCGCGGGCGAGGTCCCTCGGCTCGCCGCGCTCGCTCGAGATGACGATGGAGATCACTGACCCCTCACGCCACGTGCGGATCGCGACGGAAGCGGTCGGGCGTTTGGCCGACGTGCCGGGTGAACCAGCGGCTGAAGGCCGACGCGTTTGCGAAGCCGACGGCCGTGCCGGTCTCGGACGCCGTCGCGCCGCCGCCGGCGAGGAGCGCCTTGGCCTTGGCGAGTCGGTCGGCGTTGATGAAGTCGCCCGGCGCGCAATTGAAGTGTTCGCGAAAACGCCGGACGAAGTGCCGACGCGACAGGTGCGCCGTCGCGGCCAGCGCGTCGAGCGATGGCGGCTTGCCGCTGGTTGTCTGAATGAGCCGCACGGCCGCGGCGAGATCGCGCGTGTCGTCGACGGTCGACGCATCGATGGCCGAAACATCACGCACCGGCCAGAGCGACAGCAGTTCGGCGATCATGGCCAGCAGTCTGGGTGATCGCTCGTCAGCCGTCTTCGGTAGCTGTGCAATGCCCGAGGCCAGCAACACGACGGGCGACTTCTTGGCCGTCGACGCGTGTTGAGTCGCCCAGACGCGCGTCCGCACGACCGGCGAAAGCTGTCGCATCGCAAGCTTCAGGTGCCATCGTCGTCCGCCCTGCAGGTCGTACCCGTGACGCCGGCCGGGGTAGTGGGTGAGGAGCGTGACGCCGTCGACGTCGAGCGACTCGCCATCGACAATGGCCGAGCCGACGCACCCGTTGAGCAGGTCGAGCTGCAACTCGTCGTGATGTCGGTGCGGCCGAATCGAGAATCGCCCGACGTCGGCCGACACCACGTCGCGCACCATGCCCGGCTTGCGGAACAGATCGCCGCAGAGGCCGCGCAGCATGAGGAGCGTTTCGGTGCGAGTCGCCATCGATGAGGTTGCCAGTAGATTACCCGATCGGGTCACGCGATGGCGACAGTCAAAGCGTGTTGTTCGTACCATGTCGGCGTGATCGACGTCGACAACACCATCACGCCCGAGAACCTCCTGCCCGCGATTGACAGGATGTGGTCGCTCAGCGGCGAGAAGATCAAACGCATCGCGCAGAGCGAGACGCTGCAAGGGCGAACGCCCGTCGTCACACGCAACGGCAAGTACGAGCCGCAGGGCTGGACCGAGTGGACGCAAGGCTTCGAGTTCGGGTCGGCCGTCCTGCAGTACGACGCGACCGGCGATGACGACTGCCTGCAGATCGGCTGGCGTGGCACGCGCGAGAAGATGCACACGCACGTCAGCCACAGCGGCGTACACGACCACGGCTTCAACAACCTCAGCACCTACGGCAACTTGCTTCGCCTCGGACTCGAAGGCCGATTCGACATGTGCGAGGACGAGCGGGCTTTCTACACGCTCGCGCTGCAGGTCAGCGGAGCGGTCCAGGCCGGGCGATGGACTCCGACGGCCGACGGTGGCGGGTTCATCCACTCGTTCAACGGGCCGCAGTCGCTCTTCGTCGACACGGTCCGGTCGTGCCGCATCTTGGCGGTCAGCCACCTGCTCGGCCACGCACCGCTCGGCGAGCAGGACAAGGCGCTCGACTTACCCAAGCGACTGTCCGACCACCTGACGAAGACGGCCGAGTACAACATCTTCTATGGAGAAGGCCGCGACATCTATGACGTCAGCGGCAGGACGGCTCACGAAACACTCTGGAATCCGAACAGTGGTGAGTACCGATGTCCGTCTACTCAGCAAGGCTACAGCGCCTTCTCGACATGGACACGCGGCCTTGCATGGGCCATGCTCGGTTATGCAGAGCAACTAGAGTTGCATTTGAAGGAGCCGGAGCTGTACAGCGATGAGCTTATTGAGTTAATGAAGAAGGCAGCGACGGCGACGTGCGACTTCTACCTGGAGCACACGCCGACGTGTGGCGTGCCGTACTGGGACACCGGCGCTCCCGGGCTCGTCCACATCGGCGACTACCTGTCTCGGCCGGCGGACCCGTTCAACGAGCACGAGCCCGTCGACTCCTCCGCGGCGGCGATCGCGTGTCAGGGCTTGGTGCGACTCGGCGACGTGCTGGACAATCCGTCGTACACCGCGGCTGGGCTGACGGTGTTGAGAACGATTCTCGACGAGCCGTATCTGTCAGTAGAACAAAGTCATGAAGGACTACTGCTACACGGGGTATACCACCGACCCAATGGGTGGGATTTCACGGTCGCCGGGAGGTACGTGCCGAGTACCGAGTCTTGCATGTGGGGCGATTACCACTTGCGCGAGGCCGCGCTCCACGTGGGCCGCCGGGCGAAGGGTGAGCGTCCGTACACCTTCTTCGGCTGCGTCGAGGAACTGAGCCAATGAGCAAGAAGACGATCATCGTCACCGGTGGCAGCCGGGGCATCGGCCTCGGCATCGCACGCGAACTCGCGGCCCACGATTGCAACGTCGTCATCAACGGCCGGCGACCGCAGGCGGACGTGCAGGACGTCATCGACGCGCTCGACACCGACGTGCTCTACGTCGCGGCAGACGTCGGAAACAAGGGAGATCGGGCAAAACTGGTCGACGAGACCGTCGCCCGCTTCGGCCGGATCGACGGCTTGGTCAACAACGCGGGCGTCGCGCCCGACGTCCGGGCAGACCTTCTGGATGCGGGTGAGGAGAGCTTCGAGCGGCTCATGCGGATCAACCTGCAGGGCCCGTACTTCCTGACGCAAGCCGTTGCCCGGCAGATGGCCCGGCAGCACGAAGCCGACGGCGAATCGCGCGGCAGTATCGTCTTCGTAACGAGCGTCAGCGCCACCGTCGCGAGCATCAACCGCGGCGACTACTGCATCAGCAAAGCCGGTCTGGCCATGGCGGCGAAGCTCTGGGCGGCTCGGCTGGGCGACATCGGTGTCGGCGTCTACGAGGTCCGGCCGGGCGTCATCCAGACCGACATGACCAGCGGCGTGGCCGACAAATACGACCAGCTTTTCAAGGAAGGGCTTGCAGTCGAGCGTCGCTGGGGTCTGCCCGAAGACGTCGCCCGAGCCGTCGGACTGCTGGCTCGGGGCGAAATGACGTACGCCACCGGCAGCGTGCTCCACGTCGACGGCGGGCTCACGCTGCCCCGGCTTTGAACACGAATCGCATAGGGTGCAGCCTTCATGAGTCACCGCGTCAACATCGGCCTGGTCGGGCTGTCCGGCTACGCGAACGAGATCCGGAAACTGCTGCTTTCTGAGGGAAACCACGCTGAAGGGCGGACCCGCCTCGCAGCCGTCTTCGCGCCCGATCCGGAGCTGCACGCTGAGACGATCGACGATCTTCGGGCGCAGGGCGTGTCCCTCACCAGCAGCTTCGACGAGCTGCTCGACGCCGACATCGAAGCCCTCTGGCTACCCGTGCCGATCGATCTGCATCGCCCGATGACCGAGCGTGCCCTCGCTGCCGGCAACGCGGTGATGCTCGAAAAGCCCGTGGCCGGCTGCATCGATGACCATGACGCCATCGCCCGCGCGGCAGACGCTGCGGGGTTGCCCGTCGCTGTCGGCTTCCAAGACATCTATCGCCCTTCGACGCTGGCGCTGAAGCGGCGGCTGCTTGCGGGTGAGTTCGGCACACCCGAGTCGGCCGTCGTGTGGGGCTTGTGGCCAAGAGACGACGCGTACTACGCCCGCTCCACCTGGGCAGGGCGGCTGCGTCGCGACGACACGTGGGTGCTCGACAGCCCCATCGCCAACGCGATGGCCCACTACGTCAACCTTGCTCTGTTCCTCCTCGGCCCGAGCGATTGCGACGCGGCACCCATCGCCTCGCTCTCCGGCGAGACGCTGCGTGGCCGGCCGACGATTGAAAATGCCGACACGTTCTCGGTTCGCGTGCACACACGCGGGCAGGGCTCGGCCGACCTCGTCGTGCTGCTCACCCACGCGACGGCCGGGTTCCAGCACCCGTCGGTCAGCATCCGCACCGATCGCGGCGTGATCGACGTCGCCTTCGACGGCGTGACCACCTTCACGCCGACCGGCGGAGCCGCTGAGCCGCTCTTCGACGAGCAACCGCACCGCCCGCACATGGCCCGTCGGTTCGCCAGGCTGGTGCGTGGCGAAGAGGATCGCGACATCGCCTTGGCCACGCTCGCCTCCAGTCGGCCCCACAGCGTGCTCATCTGTGCGATCGCCGAGTCGCTCCCGATCACGCCCATCGACGCCCACCAGGCCGAGCCCGGCGGCGCGTTCGTCATCCCCAGCCTCGACGCCGCCATCGAGCGTGCCGCCCGCGAGCACAAAACCCTCGGCGAACTCGGCGACACCGGCTTGGCCGTGCAGGCCGCGTCATCGAAGGACCTGGCCGGCTACGCCCATTTCGCCGGCCCCCACGCCTGACGCTGCCCTCGTCCTCACAACCCGGCTACGATGCCCGCCCCCACCCGCGGCCGGATGCCCGAGCGGACTAAGGGAGCTGATTGCAAATCAGTTATTCGTGGGTTCGAATCCCACTCCGGCCTTGCTCGTCCACGCGTCACCCCTGGGCATTTAACCGAGCTGATTTCTTCTCGGAAGGCCTGCCTGCCAGGTGATCTGACGTCGGGGCACTTCGTAGCGGTGACCCCTCCTCGACTCATTGCGGCGCTGTCGGTCTGCAACCGACGGTGGACGTATCAACGTTCAAGGCCAGCAGTCGTTCCTTGCTTGTTGAGCATCTTGCGATTCGGGAGAGGCGCTCCATACCCTCTCTGCGAGGGCGGTGTCGGCAGCGGGTCGATCTTCGCCACAGATGCGCAACCGACTCTGGGAGGTGACATGGATCCGGTGACTTTGGCAACGCTCACTGCTGCGGCGGCCGTTCTTGGGACGAAAGTCGTCGAGGGCGTCGCTTCGGAGGCGGGCAAGTCCCTCTGGGGCAAGATCAAGGAGGTTCTTTGTTGGAAGGATGATCCCTCGGAGGCGGACCTGCCCGCCAAGCTCGCTGAAGGCTTCGCGAATGACGAGCGTCTCGCCGCCGACGTTTTGGCCCTCCTGAGGGAGGACCCGGACGCCCAATCCAGCGGTGCCACCCAACTCGTCGGCAGCATCAAGGCCAAGAAGGTTTTTGTCGTCGGCACCAACCACGGTGGCATCAATGCCTGACGCGCCTCAGCCACCATGCCCCCGCTGACCGGCGACATTCACAATGCGAACAAGGTCGTCGTTGTCGAGAACAGCGACGGCGACATCTACCTGTTCGGCCACCGCCCCGCCCGCGAGGGCGACACGACCAATTTCCCCGCCGCCAAGGTCAAGTTCAATGACGGCTTCGTCGGCCGTGATGACGAGCTCGCCGAGCTCCACAGCCGCCTCGGCCGTGGGTCGGTTGCCGTCTATCACGCGCTTAGTTCCGACGGCGGCTTCGGCAAAACGCAAGTCGCCGTCGAGTACGTCAAGCGCCACGGCACCGACTACGAAGGCGTCTGGTTTGTCAACGCCCTGTCCGCGGCATCCGCCTACGAAGACGGCCGCGACCTCCTCACCGCCCTCGGCGAGCCGGTGCCGGAGAAGGCCGACGCGGTCGCCGCGGCCGTCGCCGCGGCCGTCTCACGCGGCCGTCACCTGCTCATCCTTGACGACGTCCAAGACCTCGCCGTCGCCAGCGCGTACGCATTGGGCAGCGATGCCCGCCTGCTCGTCACGACGCGGTGCCACGTCTACGCCAACGAGGGTTTCGAACCGTTCGCCCTCGACGTGCTCAAGCCGGAGGACGCGGTCAAGCTGCTCGTCCAGGGCCGCGATGATCTCGACAACGACGCCGAGCGTCCTGCCCTGCTCGACGTGGTCGAGTTCCTCCACCGCCACGCGCTCGCGGTCGCGCTCGCCGCGGGCTACCTCCGCCGCAACGGCGACCTTTGCGCGGCCGGTTTGCTCGCCGCGCTTCGCGACGCTCCCGTCGGCGGGGACGAGGGGTTGCTCGGCGACGTCGACCCCGCCAGTGTGGCCGCCGGGTACCGCCGGGGCGTGGCCGCGACGCTCACGCTCCACCTGCCCACGCTCGGCAAGCCCGCGGACGACGACGACCGCCTCCGCCAGCGCCTGCTCGCCGCCGCCTGCCTGCTTGCCCCGCGGGGCATTCCACGCACGCTGCTCCTGGCCGCCGTGTCCGACGTGGCCACGGCCCGCGACGCCCGTAAGCAACTCACCGAACTGGCCTCGTTTTCCGTCCTTCGCCCGTCTGCGGGCGACGCGGCGACCCTCGAAATCCACGGCCTGACCCAGCAGATCGTCAAGGCCAAGCTCGTCGCCACGAATGAGGGACGGCAACTGCTCGGGCGAAGTGCCTACACCACGCGCGACCACCTCCTTGGCGTGTTCAATCGTGAGGCGAACGAGCGTGGTGCCCGCGGAGATGCCCTCGATCGGCTCTCGTCCCACGCCGAGTCACTGGTTAGGCAGAATCTGGGCCGCCACGTCGACACCGCGTGGTCGCACCTCTGCAATCAGCTCGCCTTCTTTGCCCGCAGGGTCCACCATCGGCTAGCCGACGCACGGGAACTGTTCGAGGAGGCCGTCAGGATTCTCAAGGCGGCTCCGGCGAGTGAGCGGGGTGACCTTGGTACTTGCGTCAATAACGTCGGCAACGTGCTGCAGGCCCGCGGCGACCTCGACGGGGCGTTGGCGAAGTACCGCGAGGCCGAGCGGATCGACCGGGCGGCCTTCGGCGACGACCACCCGAACGTGGCGATACGGCTCAACAACGTCGGCACCGTGCTGCAGGCCCGCGCCGACCTCGACGGTGCGTTGGCGAGCTACCGCGAGGCCGAGCGGATCGACCGGGCGGCCTTTGGCGACGATCACCCGAAGGTGGCGATCCGCGTCAACAACGTCGGCTCAGTGCAGGAGGCCCGCGGCGACCTCGACGGTGCGTTGTCGAACTACCGCGAGGCCGAGCGGATCGACCGTGCGGCCTTCGGCGGCGACCACCCGAACGTGGCGAGGGACGTCAACAACATCGGCTATGTGCTGCAGGCCCGCGGCGACCTCGACGGTGCGTTGACGAGCTTCCGCGAGGCCGAGCGGATCAACCGCGCGGCCTTCGGCGACGACCACCCGAACGTGGCGACCGACGTCAACAACATCGGCATGGT
This sequence comes from Planctomycetota bacterium, assembly GCA_038746835.1. Classification (NCBI taxonomy): domain Bacteria; kingdom Pseudomonadati; phylum Planctomycetota; species Planctomycetota bacterium. Next base: position 24,345 of record JBCDKH010000016.1, read on the forward strand.
GCTGAAGGCCCGCGGTGATCTCGACGGTGCGTTGGCGAACTTTCGCGAGGCCGAGCGGATCGACCGGGCGGCCTTCGGCGGCGACCACCCGGAGGTGGCGACCGACGTCAACAACATCGGCATGGTGCTGAAGGTCCGCGGTGATCTCGACGGTGCGTTGGCGAACTTTCGCGAGGCCGAGCGGATCGACCGGGCGGCCTTCGGCGACGACCACCCGAGTGTGGCGGCCGCCGTCAACAACGTCGGCTCCGTGCTGACGGCCCGCGGCGATCTCGACGGGGCGCGGGTGACGTACAAGGAGGCCTTCCGCATCCTGCTGCGGGCGAACGGGCCGCGGGGCGAGAACGTGATCACGGCAGCCGGCAACTTTCTGGCGGTCGGCGGCGATCCGGTGGCGATCGCGCGGGAGGTGGCGGGTGGTGGGGGCGAGGAGGCGGCGGAGGTGGTGCGGGCAGAGCTGACGGCGACGCTGCCGGAGGAGTGGAAGGCGAAGCTGGCGGCGTTGGAGGAGCGGCAGGGCTAGGCAGCAGGACGTTTCAGCTCGTTGTACCCGAGGCTTGCGGGAGTCTGACCCCAATCCGTGGAGTCGGGGTTTCGGGCTAAGTAACGGCGACGCCGTCCCAAAGCCCTGAAGCTGCTTGCCTCATTCCTGCAGCGCGGTTCCACCTTGTTGTAACGCAAGTACAGGCCGTTGGAACGGCAGCCGGGAGGGGGTGGGGCCACGCCAAACTGTCGTTTTGTCGGCTTCGGCTTCAGTGGGCTCGTGGCGTACTAGATAGGTGTGGCAGAGCGACGCGATGGGCGGCGTTCAACAGGCAGCGGGGCGAGGCTCTGCGGTCACTTCTTACAACAGCCAGGGAATCAACGTCATGGACATCACCTACAGCACCAACGACAACACACTCAAGAATCGCGTACGCGCTTTTCTGCGGACTGTGGCGGAAAGGGAGTCGTTGTTCGGACTCACAACGCAGTCGATATCGGACCTGCAGACGAGCTTCGACCACTTCGTGGAAGCTTCTGATCTCGTCGAGGATCCGAATACGAACTCGCGGGCGGCGTATGCCGATAAGCGGTCTAAGAAGGAGCGGCTGGTCAACGGGTATCGGACGGTCGTGGCCGTGGCGCAGGCGTGGCCGGAGCAGACGGATGAGAAGCGGCCGGAGCTGGGCATCACCATTCGCGATCGCAAGCCGACGCGTCGGCCGATTCCGACGGAGCTGGCGACGATCGAAGTGATCAGCCTTCTGCGTCGGCAGGTGACGGTGCAGGTTCGGAACCCCGAGGGTGGCCGCGGCAAGGTCGCGGGGGCCGCGGCGGTGCAGGTCTTCACGCACGTCGGCGACACCGCACCGGCGGCGGGGACGGACTGGACGTTTGCGATGTCGACCGGCAAGACGCGGTTCGACGTGCTGTTCCCGGACATCGTGCCGGCGGGGGCGAGCGTGTGGATCGCGGTCGCGTACCACAACGCGGCAGGCACGGGGCCGATGAGCAAGGCGATCCAGGTCAATCTCCCCGGCGGCCAGGCGGTTTATGCCCGAGAGGCGGCTTAAGTCTTGGATCGCGGAAGTCTTTGGCTTTAAACGCAAAGGAGCAAAGAGGCAAAGGAACGCAAAGGCCGGAGAAGATGATGGTGTTCAACTCTGAACATTCTTCTCTTCTTTGCGGCCCTTTGTCACCTTTGCGCCTTTGCGTTGAAGTCCGATGACGTTCTTTTTGTAGATGAGGTGGTACGACGATGGACCTTTCGATTTACAAACCGGCGGTGGATCTTGGCGACATGGAGTGGTTTGCGGAGGGCATTGTCGTTCGCAAGGCGGATGAGTTTGATCTGCCGTCGATCGAGTCGTTGCAGAAGCGGCATTCGGAGGAACTGGGGTACTTCAACCGGCAGGTGATGGCGGAGAAGCTGGAGCGAGAGGAGATTCTCGTCGCGCGGGAGGCGAAGTCGAAGCGGTTTGCGGGATACGTCATCGCGAGCGATTCGTATCAGAAGCGGCAGGAGGTCGGGATCATCTACCAGATGGGCGTGCACGAGCGGTTCCGCCGGCGTGGCGTGGCGGCGTCGCTGTTGAAGGGGTTGTGGGCGTCGTGGCCACGCGGCGTGCGGCTGTGCAGTGCGTGGTGTGCGCAGGATCTGCTGGCGAACAAGTTCTGGGAGTCGATGGGGTTTGTGCCGTTGGCGTACCGGGCCGGGAGTGAAAAGGGCAGAAAGCTTGAAGATGGAAGCGTGAAGCCTGAAGACTCAGATTCCGGCCCTTCTGGCTTCAAGCTTCGTCCTTCAAGCTTTCCGTCGAACCGCGTGCATCTGTTCTGGCAGGCTCGGACGACGGCTGGGGACGAGACGCCGTGGTGGTATCCGTCGTTGACGGGGAGCGGGGCGTTGCGGGCGGATCGGGTGGTGTTGCCGGTGCCGACGGATCAGCACTGGAGCCAGACGCGGCCGGCGGTGTTGCCGACGGTTGCCTTGCCCGAACAGCCGGAGGAAGTCGAGCCGTTCGAGGGCAAGTCGCGGAAGTATGCGGACGGGGTGTCGGAGTGCGAGGAGGGGTTGTTGTGGCGGGACGGCAAGCGACTGATGACCCCCGAGCAGTGCATGCAGGCGCAGGGCGCGTCCCAGGGCGGGCCGTGGATGGTGCCGTCGGATGTGGAGCTGGTGCGCGAGTTGCCGCGGCCGCTAAAAAAGGAGAAGAAAGCGAAGAAGGTGCACGATCCGCGGCTGGTGGCCTTCGCGCGGGATTTGCGTGACGATTGGCTGGAGCACGTCAACAGCGAGCGGTTGCTGTCGGGCGAATCGCGCTATGCGGCGCGCCGGCACCTGCCCACGAGTCCTTTCGCGTCGTTGCCCGAGCGAGAGCGGCCGAGGCTGCTGGCGGCGTGAGGCGGGGAGAGAGATCGCGAAGACGCGAAGCCGCGAAGAGAGACGCGAAGATGACGGAGTCGGGGGTGTTGTTGTCCCGGTGGGTTCGGTGCGCGACGTGCGATTGCGATGACGAAAAGAAGCCGCCGACAGGGTTTTGTGTCGGCGGCGAAGTGGGGTGGAAGATGTCAGCCGTGATCAGCGTCGGCGGCGGAGCAGCGTGAGGCTGCTGAGGCCGAGCAGGGCGAGGCTGGTGGGTTCGGGGATGAGCGTGACTTCGAGCGTCGGACGCAGGCTCGGATCGGCGAACTCGCTGGTGTAGAAGTCGATGCCGTTGCCGCCGTCGGGGAAGGGGATCAGGGCCCAGCCGAGGTTGTCGAGGGAGCCGTCGAGGTAGGCCAGGATCGACTCGGTCACGTCGATTTCGAGCGTGCCGGTGGGCACGTTCTCGTTGAAGTTGTCAGCACCGAACGTTGCGATGGCTTCGGCGACGGCTTCGACGTCGTCGGGCTGTACGCCGCCTGCGAGGTCGACCCACGTGGTCGATTCGTCCCAGCTGACGAGCATCTCGTGAACGTTGAAGCCGCTGCCCGGGTTGTTGACCTTAAGCTTGAGGACGACGTTGTCGATGTCGCCTGCTGCGATGTCGGCCGATGTGAGTTCCGCGACGATGTTGTCGAAGCGGATCAGCCCGTGGTTCGGCTGGGCACCGGGCGAGCCGTCGTCTCCGTCGACGCTGATTTCGTCGAACTGGCCGTTGTTCTCATCGCCGCCGGAGAAGCGGATTTCTTTGTCCTGTGTGCCGAAGTAGCCGTCGACACCCTCGGTGAGTGCGAAGTCGGGTCCGGGCGGGGGTGGCGGGGGGACGATGGCGACGGGGTCGAGCCGCGTGGCGAAGTCGAAGTCGAAGCCGAATCGGCTGGCGAACCCGCCGACGTCGGCGACGGTTTCGGTTTGGAACTCGTCGAGCACGGGCGAGTACGTTTCGAACTCGATGCGGTTGTTGTCGGGCTGGAAGTCGATGAGTCGGAGCCAGCCGTCGCCGCCGTTGGGGTAATCCTGGTAGTCTTGGAGGACTTCGATGACCTGTCGGCCGGCGAGGTTGTCGCTGACCTGGTGGAACTCGCCGTCGTTGAAGGGTTCGTTGGCGGGGCGGGAGTGGTAGTGGCCGTTGAGGACCATGAAGATCTGGTCGTTTCGGCTGATGAGTTGGTTCCAGACGTTTTCGCCGCTGCCGCTCCGGCCGGCGGGGTTGTCGTCGAGGTGCTCGTGGGTGCTGAGGATGACGGGCGTGTCGGGGTTGGCGTCGATGATTGACTGGGCCCAGTCGAGCGGGGACTCGGTGCGGAACGGGATGTTGACATCCGGCCGCCACTCGAGGGCGAGGTGAATGAAGTCGTACCCGCCGGCGCTGAAGCGCTGGTACATGTTGTTGCCGCTGGCGTCGGCACCGCCGAACCAGCTTTGGCCGGCGTAGCGGTCGGGGCCGAAGAAGTTGCGGTAGGCGTCGGTGCCGGTGCTCTTGTTGCCCGTGGAGGCGTAGTCGTGGTTGCCAGGGAGGGTTCTGTACGGCACGACGCCATCGAGCGTGCTCATGGCCGTGTTGGCGCGGTTGAGCTGTGTGAAGCTGTCGCCGCTGGAGACCATGTCGCCCAGGTGGGTGACGAACTTGATGTTGCGGTCGTTGGTGCCGTTGACTTCGTCGGCGATCCACTGCGTCTGGGCGTTGAAGCCGAGCGTTCGCGTGGAGCTGGTGACGTAGTTCTGCGTGTCGGGAAGAGCGACGAGTGTGAAAGAGTTGTCGAGCTGCGCGAGGGCGGCCGTCGGGGCCGCGAGCAGGGCAGCGAGAGCGAGCTTGTGGGTGTTGTTCATGTCAGGTGATTCGTGGAGTCGGGTTCTGGCAAGTGAAAACAACACAATCAGGCACGGCGACGACGGAGCGCGGCCAGGCCGAGGAGACCGATCGCGGCAGCCGAAGTCGGCTCTGGGATCAAGGTGCCTGCGAAGAGCACGTTGTCGAGTCGGTAGCCGTCGTTGTTGTCGTCGGTCAGGATGTCGACCTGGAGGTAAGCGTTTGTGACCGACGGATCGAAGGCGTAGGTCAGCGGGCCGAACGTGACGGCACCGTTGGAGTTGCCTCGGGTGTCGAGGAGCGTTGTGAGAAGCACGCCGTTGCCGTCGAAGAGGCGGATGACGGCGTCGTCGTCGCCGGTGTTGGTTGCTCCGACGATGTCGCCGAAGTCCATCGAGAACGAGACGTCGTTGAAGTTCGTCAAGTCGACGGTGTCGAACGTCAAGGCGCCCGTTCGCGAGTTCCCGAAGTCGAGCAGCGAGTCGCCGCTGAGCGATGAGTAGTGGGAGACGACGAACTGATCGTCGTTGACCCCGATGAAATCGGTAGACGAGGTGGTGGAGGCCGTACCGTTGTGGCTGAAGCCGAGGTCGGTAGGACCGGTTGAGATGTGCACGACGTCGGGCGCGTTGGTCGCGCTGCTGGTGTCGCCGTTGTTGAAGTCGACGGGTTGCGTCGGGAAGTTGGCGGGGCCGAAATCCTGGCTGGCGATCACGGTGCCGAAGGCGGAGCCTGTGATGGTGCAGGAAGCTGCGACGATGGATGCGGAAATGGAGCGGTGCATGTAGTGGTCTGCGAAGCGTCTTTCGCCGTATCGGACCATGTGACCCGTGTCGCCGGTCCCTCGGCGGCGGGACGCAATCAAACCGCCTACAAATGAGGTTGTGTCATTCTGCGATGAAACGTCAGCGAGGTTTTAATGTGTGTGACGTGTGATTCGAACTTGCACTCAATGAAGCCTTTGTGAGGCGAATGGGTCGGCGTTGCCGACTGCAAGCAACAGGAAGCAGACGCGCGTTCACAACACTCGGCCGGTGGCTTTCTCGCGGCGCTTGCGTGTCAACAGGTTGGGCCGTGTCAACCGGCAGCGGCTGCTCTTGGGCGATTCGCGTCAGATGGGAGCGGCAGGCCGCGTACGGAAACTCGTGTCTTGGCTTCGCGTTGCCGCGGGCGACCACGACGGTGAACGGTGGTCACAGCGTCGGAAAGGCGAAGCCGTCGTCGCCCAGGTCGGTTGCCCATTGGAGCAGGCGGTCGTGCAGGGCTTTGCGGCGGGCGTGGTGGACGCTGTTGTGGGCGAGGTTGACCTGTTCGTACGGGTCGTCGTTGAGGTTGAACAGCAGCCAGGGTTGGTGTTCGAAGCAGACGTACTTCCATCCGTCGCGCGTGACCAGGCCGCGCCAGGGGCGGTCGGTGCTGTGGCCGTGGAGTGTGGGCTCGACCAGACTGAGGTAGGCGGAGTCGGGGAGGTCTTTCGCCGGGCGATCGTGGCAGCGGAGGTGGCTGTAGTCGATGCCGCGCATCCAGTTGGGCGGGTCGATGCCGCACAGGCCGAGGGACGTCGGAGCGAGGTCGACGTGATTGATGAGGGCGTCGGATCGGAAGACCTTGTAGCCGTACCTCGGCACGCCGCCGCCGAAGATCATCGGGACGCGGATGGATTCCTCGTACGGATTGGTCTTGCGGAACATGCCGTGGCTGCCGTGCATGTCGCCGTGATCGGAGAAGAAGACCAGGTGCGTCTGATCAAGCTGACCGGCGTCGGCCAAGGCGTCGCGGAGCCGGCCGAGGTTCCAGTCGAGGTTTTCGACCATCGCGTGATAGCCGGCCAACTCGCGTCGGGCCTGTTCGTGGGCGGCGGGGATGTCGGGAACGTTGGGCCGGAGCGTCACATCGGCCGGGCGGTGCCGCTGTTGCCACCGCTCGGGCGCGATGTACGGATCGTGCGGCGGCTGGACGCTGACGACGCAGAAGTAGGGCCGATCCCCCTTGCGTCGCGCGCGGATCATGTCGATCGCGAGATCGGTCAGGGCGTCGGTCTCGAAGGTCGGCAGGCGGTAGCGCTCGATCTCGTTGCGTGACGCGTCGTGGCCATGGACGAGGCAGTCCCACGGGCTGTTGTTGTTGTCGTATCCGAGCCACTGGGCAAAGCCGCCTCGGCGATTGCGTGGGACGGTGTGCAGAGCGGATCGGCCGTCGCGCTCGCGCCAGCCGTCGAGGTGCCACTTGCCGAACCACGCCGTGTGGTAGCCGGCGTCGTTGAACGCGGTGGCGACGGTCGGCAGTTCCGGCGGCATCTGTCGCTCGTGACCAGGGACGGCCTCGTGCGGATAGCGACTCGTCAGGAGCGAGCCGCGATACGGACAGCAGAGCGGACAGCCCGAAACCCCGTCAGCCACGACGCCCTGGGCGGCGAGGCGATCGATGTTGGGTGTGGCGACGTTCGGGTCGCCGGCGTGGCCGACGGTCTGGGCGCGATGTTGATCGCCGAAGAACCAGATGACATTCGGCCGCGGCTGATCACTCATGCGAATGTCGTAGTGAATCCCCGCAAATCGTTCAATCTGATCTGCCAGGATGACGACGGATCGGCCCGGCGTTCGGGTCGGCGTAGCAGCGGATGCCGAAGAGGGCGGCGGGGACGTCGGTTGACGGATGCGTCAGTTCCAGCCGTAGCTGTCGAAGGTCAACGGCCACGTCTGGCAGCAGGATGACGTGTGAGGCGCTGTTGTCGTCAGCCTCGCCGAGCGTGTGCTCGTTGCCGTCGGCATCGATGCCGACGAGGCGGAACTGGCGAACGACGAACGGCGAGATGCTGTCGTGGTGGCCGAGCAGGACGGACTCGAGCGGGTTGTCGAAGTCGGTGTCGAAGTGGAGGTCGACGCGGCGGATCGTCTGATGCTCCGACCATTCGACGAGCAGTGTCGGCCGTGCGTCTGACGGGTCGGCGACCCAGGCGTTGCTGCGATCGCACGGGCGAAAGACGCCGGTCGTCAGTTCGTCTTTGCTGAAGCCGGCAACCGGCGGATCGAGCCGCATCGCGAGGTTCTGCCCGCCGGGGCGCCGCTCGGGACACCAGAAGTCGAACGCGTCAACGCCGAGGTGCTCCATGTCGGTCTGAGCCCCGGCCGACACGGCCTTGTTCGGTCGGCACTGCACCCGCATGACGCCCGTCACGCGGCGATCCGAAAGTCGCAGCTCCAATCCGTCGGCTGGGAAGACGCAGACGAAGACGTGCGCGTCGCGCGGCAACTGCGACTCGAAGCTCAGCGTCACCGCGCCGCCGTCACCCGCGGCGACGGGCACCGTGATCTGCTCGAGCGTCGTGTCGGGCGTGAAGCTGCCCGGCCGACTGCAGACGCGAAGCTCTGCCCGCATCTCCGTCGACTTTGCCGCCCGCGCCTCGATCGCCACCGATGGCATCGCGCCGGCCTTGAGCGGAAGCAGCATCGCCTGCGGGTCTTCGACCTTGAGCCAGTCGTCGGAGGCCGGAAGCCCGCCCAGCTTGAATGAGCTAGACGTCGAGAGCGTCGCATTGCCGACCAGGTCATCTCCGTCGTCGAGCGGGACGGCCGGGATGTGCTGGGTGGACCGGAGCAGGTCGCGTTGAAGCTCGGCCAGGTGTGTTCCGGAGCTCACCTCGCGCGGCAGGACGCCGTGTCGCGCACAGACGGCCGCGGCGTGTCCGATGGCCTGGCCCATGTGGCTCGTGGTCGCCATCACCCGCGTCGAGCCAAAGGCGACGTGGCTCGCGCTCATCGTGCGTCCGCCGAGGAACAGGTTTTTGATGTTGCGGCTGTAAAGCGAGCGATACGGAATCTGATACGTCCCGATGCTGTGGTACTGGTTGCAGCCAGGCTTCTCACTGAAGACGCCGTCCGCCGGATGGAGGTCGATCGCCCAGCCGCCGAAGGCCACGGCGTCTTCGAACCGCCGCTGCTCGATGACGTCGGGCTGCGTGAGCATCACATCGCCCTCGAAACGGCGACTTTCCCGCTTTCCAGGCACGGTACCGACCCACTCGAGCGTCTTATTGGCGGCCTCGGGAAACTGGCCGCTGTTTTTGATGTGGTTCCAGACGCCGTAGATGACGCGCCACAACTCCCACTTGATCTCTTCGGTGTCATGCACGGTGTCAAGCCGTCCGCCATACTCGATCCACCAGAGCTGGCATCCTTGCTTTTCCGCATTGAATTGGCGGTACCTTGGAATGTCGGTGACGTCTTTGAGGGCAAAGCTCGGCGGCGTGTACTCGACCGGGTGGTCGAGGTCTTTCGTGTAG
>JBCDKH010000017.1 GCA_038746835.1 Planctomycetota bacterium
AATCTGCCCCAGGAAGCCGCAGCGTTGCTGAGAGAAGCCGGCTACGACGCTGTCACGGTGATCGACCAAGGCCTCGAAGGTGGCGCGGATGACCCTCTCGCTGAGATCTGCCGGGCAGAGGGCAGGGCACTCGTCACGCTCGACCTCGATTTCTCAGACATTCGTTCTTACCCGCCCGAAGAACACTCCGGCATCATCGTCCTCCGCCCACCGACGCAAGACGTGGTTGCCGTCCTGGCCTTAATCAGGGCGATGCTTCCAGTGTTGGAGACCGAGCAGCTGACTGGCAGCCTTTGGATTGTCCGAGAACATTCGCTCCGCATTCGATCCGGAGTCGATGAATAGTCAGCGGCAAGTGGAAGAAGTGATTTTTATTCGCTCCGACTTACGGCTGGGGCAAAGCTGATATTCGAAAAAGCTCTCATCTTCTTGAGAACGAATGTAACGTCACTTACTGTAACTCCTGCAGCCTGCTCCATAATTGACGCAACAGAACTCGCCCGCTATGAAAAGCGGCCGCCGATCAACGACGCCTAGCTGCCGGAGTTTGATAAACGGCGATGAGGCTCAACGTCAGACATCCAGATTCTTCACCTCGAGGGCGTGCTCCTCGATGTACTTCCGGCGGCTCTCCACGTCGTCGCCCATGAGCACACTGAAGAGCCGCTCAGCCTCCTCGGCCTGTTCGAGGGTGACGCGGAGGAGTTTGCGGCGTTCGGGGTCGAGCGTCGTTTCCCAGAGCTGGTCGGCGTTCATTTCGCCCAGGCCCTTGTAGCGCTGGACTTCCAGGCCGGACTTAGCGAGCTTGAAGAGGGCGGGGACGAGGCCTGCGACGCCGGCGACTTCGGTTTCGCCGTCGGGGCGGACGAAGGCGTAGCGGGTGGCGAGGAGCTCGCCCGTGACGCTCTCTTCCTGCGTGAGCAGGTAATCGTCGATGCGGATACCGCGCTCGTCGAGCCAGGCGATCAGGGCGGCGAGTTCCTTGACCTCGTGCAGCTCATCGGGTGTCGCGACCGGCTCGGCCTGGGCGTCGTCGACCGCTTCGCCGTTTGTTGACGGGCTGGCGATCGGGCGATCGGCGGCCATGGCTTGGGCGGCGGAATCGACGTCGGCGAAGAGCTTGTTCCGGCCGCCGACTTCGGCCCGGGCGTGGGGCAGCTGGCCGTTGTGTTGCTCGCGGAAGGCGAGGAAGTCGCCGAAGTCGATGCCGCGACGCTCGACCATGTCGACCACGTCACCGAGCCGCTGCAGCTTGGCCACGATCTGCCGAAGGTCGTCGTCGGCAAAGCGGTGCAGCTCGTCGCCTTCGTCGTTGCGCACGACCAGGGCCGTGTCGTCGATGCCGAGGTCGACGTAGATCTCCTGCATCCGCTTCTCGTTCAGCACGTATTCGCCGGTCTTGCGACGTTTGGCCTTGACGAGGTAGAGCGGCGGCTGGGCGACGTAAACCCGGCCGTCGCGGATGAGTTCGGGCATGTGGCGGAAGAGGAACGTGAGCAGCAGCGTTCGGATGTGGCTGCCGTCGACGTCGGCGTCGGTCATGATGACGACCTTGCCGTAGCGACGCTTGGTGTCGTCGTAATCGTCCCTCAGGCCGGCCCCGATGGCGGTGATGAGTGTGCGAATTTCGTTGTGGCCGAGCATCTTGACGATGGTGGCCTTCTCGACGTTGAGCAGCTTGCCACGCAGGCCGAGGATGGCCTGGATATCCGAGTCGCGTCCGCCCTTGGCGGTGCCGGCGGCGGAGTCACCTTCCACGAGGAACAGCTCGGTGATTTCGTTCGACTTCGAACGGCAATCGGTCAGCTTGCCCGGCAGGGCGGTGCCGTCGAGGGCGTTCTTGCGACGGGTCAGGTCGCGCGCCTTCCGGGCGGCCTCGCGTGCCTCGGCCGCGGCGACGCCCTTGTCGAAGACGATCTTGGCGACCTTCGGGTTTTCCTCGAAAAATCTGCCGAGTTCCTCGTTGACGACCTGCTGGACGAAGCCCTCGATTTCGCTGTTGCCGAGCTTGGTCTTGGTCTGCCCTTCGAACTGCGGATTGGCGACCTTGACGCTGATGACGGCCGTCAGACCCTCGCGCAGGTCGTCGCCGGAGGGCGTGACACTCTTCACGAGGCCGGCCTGCTTGGCGTATCGGTTGACGGTGCCGGTCAGGGCGCTCTTGAAGCCCGACAGGTGCGTGCCGCCTTCCTGCGTGTTGATGTTGTTTGCGAAGGTGACGGTCGACTCGTTGAATGAGTCGTTCCACTGCATCGCGACCTCGACGCTGTGGCCGGCGTCTTCGGGCTCGTGGGAAAAGCGGACGACGGGCGTGAGCGTGGTCTTGCCGTCGTTGAGGTAGGCGACGTACTCGACCAGTCCGTCGTCGTACTTGAAGTCGTCGCGCTTGTTCTGGCCTTCGATCTTCTCGCGTTCGTCTTCCAGGGCGATGTGCAGGCCTTCGTTCAGATAGGCCAGTTCGCGGAAGCGTTTGGCTAGCGTGTCGTACTTGAAGTCGACGTCGGGGAAGATCTGTGGGTCGGGCTTGAAGGTGACCTTGGTGCCGGTCTTCTCGCGCTGGCCGGTCTCGCGTAGGTCCTGAGTCTTGATGCCGCGCTCGAAGGCCATGTGGTGCATGGCGCCAGCGCGGGAGACTTCGACTTCGAGGAACTCCGAAAGGGCGTTGACGACCGACGCACCCACGCCGTGCAGGCCGCCGGAGGTCTTGTACGCGCCGGTGCCTTTCTCGTTCTCGAACTTGCCGCCGGCACCGAGCTTGGCGAAGACGACCTCAACGGTCGGAATGCCTTCCGTCGGGTGGATGCCGACGGGAATGCCCCGACCGTCGTCGGAGACGCTCACGGAGCCGTCGGCGTTAATCTTGATGTGGATGAAGCTGCAGAAGCCCGAGCCGGCCTCGTCGATCGAGTTGTCGGCGATCTCGTAAACGAGGTGATGCAATCCGCGCGGCGTGGTGTCGCCGATGTACATGCCCGGCCGGGTTCGCACGTGCTCGATGCCCTCGAGGACCTTGATCTGGGACTCGCCGTAATCGTTGGCAGAGGCGGTGGCAGGGCTTGCGGCAGGTTGAGAATCGTCCATGCGATAGATCCGAACGGGCTACGAACAAAAGCCGACACGGACGCATCCGCGGGGGCGAGCATTGTAGGCGAACGGTCGCACTTTTGACAGTTTGACGGTGGGTTGGACGATCGCTCGCACGAAACTACAAGGATGTTTCTCGTGACGCGGTTAGCGGAGAGCGTCAGCGAGCCTCTGGATGAGTCAGCGTTTCCGGAGGCACCGACACGCAAAAGGCTCGCTACCGCTCACCGCGAAGCGTTGAAACCTGCGATTGAGCCGCGTTCCTAACCTCTCAGCGATGTATCGCCTGAGCCGAGAGGTCCGCTTTGCGATCGACCTGACGACGCCGGAGGATCGGGCTGTCGGGGGACGCAACGGCTACGCGGGCAAGCCGCCGATCACGGGGATCGGGCAGATCTACTACGCCCTGGTCGTCACCGTCCGCGGCGAGCCGAGCGTTGGCGACGGGTACATCGTCAACATCAAGGACGTCGACGGAGCGGTACGTGAGCGCGCGTTGCCGGAGATCAAGCGGGTCGTGCGTCGCATGTGCCGGGCCGGATTTGACGGCAAGGCTGAGCCGGTGGGCGGGCTCCACCTCCTGCGCGACGTCTTTTCGAAGCTGGCGGACGCGTTTTCGCCACATGTGCTCGACACGATCGAGCTGAAGCTGTCGCCGCACACGCGTCTGATCGCTATGGAGCGACCGGGAAACACGCCGATGACTTACCTCAAGCACACGTTCGAGTTCGCCGCCAGCCATCGCCTGCACAACCCGGCCAAGACCGACGAGGAGAACGTCGCCATCTTCGGCAAGTGCAACAACCCGCACGGCCACGGGCACAACTACCAGTTCGAGGTCACCCTCCGCGGCGAGCCGGACGAGGACGGCTTCCTCATCAACTTCTACGACCTCGAACGCATCGTCGACGAGGCCGTAGTCGAGCCGTTGGATCACAAGCATCTGAACATCGAGGTCGCGGAGTTCCAAGACGGCAACCCGGATCGACTGAACCCGAGTGTCGAGTTCATTGCCAAGGTCATCTACCGCCGCCTGCAGAAAGCGCTCGGTGGCGAGCACGCGGAATTGGACGCGGTCACCGTCTGGGAGACGCCCAAAACCTGGTGCGAGTACCGCGAGCCGGCGGGCGTGTAACGTCGGCCATGGCTGTCATCGACCCGAAGACGTTCCCGAAGCCGACGAGCGACCTAGACCAGACCGGCGAGCAGCAGGTCGTTCTCGCAGGCGGCTGCTTCTGGTGCACTGAGGGCGTCTTCGAGAAGCTTCCGGGCGTGACCGACGTCACCAGCGGCTACACCGGCGGCGAGGACGGGCCGACGAGCTATGAAGCCGTCTGCCGGGGCACGACTGGGCATGCCGAGGCCATCCGAATCACGTACGACGCGGACCAGATCACCTTCGGCCAGCTGCTCCGGATCTTCTTCGCCGTCGCCCACGACCCGACACAGCTCAACCGCCAGGGCAACGACGTCGGCACGCAGTACCGCTCGGCCATCTTCTACGCGAACGAAGACCAGAATCGCGTCGCGGCCGAGTACATCCAGACGCTCGATGACGCCGGCGTCTTTCCGAGTGCGATCGTGACGACGCTCGAGCCGCTCGGCGAATTTCTCGAGGCGGAGGCGTACCACCAGGACTTCATGCAGCACAATCCGTGTCAGCCGTATGTCTGTGCGACAGGCCTGCCGAAGGTTCGCAAGCTCGACGCGTGGCTGGCTTCGGAGGCGGCAGCGTGAGGCGTGGTCGCACGCTGCTGAAGTGGCTGCCGCTGATCATCAAGGGCCTCTCGTGGTGGCTGTCGCGACGAAAGCGGTCGCCGTCGCGGAGCCAATCGTCACCGATTCGTCCGACGGGTGCTTCCACGTCGGAACCTGCGGGTCGTAGACCCGCGGCTATGGGGTCCTCGGGACCAGTTGCAGAAGCTTTTCGCAGCCGCCGATCCGACGTCGTCCTCGAAGACGCTGGCGTCGTGGTCAAGACGCTGCCCGACGACAACGAGGGCAGCCGGCACCAGCGGTTCATCGTCGACATGCCAGGCGGCGTGAGCATCCTCATCGCCCACAACATCGACCTCGCCCCACGCGTCCCGCTCCGCGAAGGCGACACCGTCGCGTTCAAAGGCGAGTACGAATGGACCGAAAAGGGCGGCACCGTGCACTGGACCCATCACGACCCAAAGCAATGGCACGAGGACGGCTGGGTCGAACACGACGGGAAGCGTTACGGCTAGGCTGCTCACATGAGCAAAAAAGCAATCATCGTTCAGGGCGGTTGGCAGGGTCATGAGCCGGCACAGGTGGCGGAGCGGTTTCGGGGGTATCTGGCGGACGAAGGCGTCGAGGTCACGGTCAGTGACACGCTCGCTGCGTTCGACGACGGAGAACACCTCAAAACGCTCGATTTGATTGTCCCGATATGGACGATGGACTCGATCGCGCAGGAGCAGTCGAAGAACGTCCGCGATGCCGTCGCCGAGGGAACGGGCCTGGCCGGATGTCACGGCGGGATGTGCGATGCGTTCCGGCAGGACGTCGATTGGCAGTTCATGACTGGCGGCCAGTGGGTCAGCCACCCGGGCAATGACGGCGTCGACTACACGGTCAACCTCGGGCCCGAGCACGGCGAACTCAACGAGGGGCTCTCCGCGTTTCCCGTCAAGAGCGAGCAGTACTACCTGCACGTCGACCCGGCCGTGAAAGTCTGGGCGACGACGACCTTCCCCGTCGCCGACGGGCCCCATTCGCCCAACGGCGAAGTGAAGATGCCGCAGGTCTGGACGAAGATGTGGGGCAAAGGCAGGGTGTTTTACAACGCGCTGGGCCACGTCGATTCGGTCTTCGACGCCTCCCCGAACGCGGCCGAGCTGATGAAGCGCGGCTTCCGCTGGGCGATGAGGTAAATCAGCAGCAGCGGCGGTAGGCTCCAGCCATGGCCCGCGGCGGCACCATCGTCACCATCGACGGACCGGCCGGCACCGGCAAGAGCACCGTCGCGCGCGAAGTCGCCCGGCGGCTCGGCTTTGCCTTCCTCGATACCGGCGCGATGTACCGGGCGGTCGGCCTCGCTGCGCTGCGGCGTGAGGTCGACCTGGACGACGTCAAGGATCTCGAGTTCGCCGCCAAGCACGCGCGGGTCGAGTTCGACTGGGAGACCGACCCGCCGGGCGTGCTGCTCAACGGTGAGCCGGTCGGCCACCTCCTTCGCGGCGGCGACGCGACCCGCGCTGCCAGCTACGTCGCCACCGTCCCCGCCGTCCGCGAGCGGCTCGTCGAGCAACAGCGTCAAATCGGCGAGACGTTCGCCGGAGCCGGCCTGGTGACCGAGGGCCGCGACCAGGGCAGCGTCGTCTTTCCGCAGGCGGCGGTGAAGGTGTTCCTGTTCGCGACGGAGGACGAGCGTCTGCGCAGGCGCGTCGCCCAGCTTCGTTCCCGCGGCGAGGTCGTCGACGAGCAGGCCGTCCGCGAGGACATGCTCGACCGCGACAAGCGCGACGCCGGCCGCGACGTCGCGCCGTTGGTTGCAGCGGACGACGCGCTTCAGCTCGACTCGACCGGGCTCGCAGAAGACGAGGTCGTCAACCGCATCGTTGACGAGGTCGCAAGCTGCACGAGTGCGTCGACGTGATCGCACGCGCGGGGTCGAAGCTGAACGAGCATCTTTTCAAGGATGTTTGAAGTCATTTCTCCCGAAGCCGTAGAGCAGAGCGAAGCGTCGCGCCGGGCGCGGCTCAGACCCGGAGCGACGCTTCGCTCTGCTCTCGGCTTCAAGAGATGAAGTCCGAAGAGCGGGTCGTGTCGCGTGACGAACGAGCTCTGCTCTAGTCTCCGGCATGGATCTCGCGACTCTCGAACCCGTCCCGGACTTGCTGCGTCGGGTGCGTTCGGAACTCGCTGCATCGTTCGCGACCGACAAACCGTTGCGGGTTGCCCGCGCACCGGGTCGGCTCGACGTGATGGGTGGAATCGCGGACTACATGGGGAGCCTTGTGCTGGAGATGCCGCTGCAGGTCGCGGCGGCCGTCGCGTTGCAGGAGCGCGACGATCGTCAGATCCAGGTCTTCAGCTTCAACCTGCTCGACGACCATCGGCCGTTCCAATTCCAAGTCCCGCTCGACGCACTCGCCAAACCGCTGGACGAGCTCCGACGCGACCTCGACGCCCCCGGCCGACAGTGGGCCGGGTACGCGGTCGGGCCGTTGGCGGTGCTGCATGACGAAGGCCTGATCGACGTTGCCAAGCTCGACCGCGGGTTCAACCTCGCGATCCTCTCGACCGTCCCCGAAGGCGGCGGCGTCTCGTCCTCAGCCGCGTTGGAAGTCGCCGCGATGAACGCCTTCGTCGGCCATTTCGACGTCCAGCCGCTCGTCGACGACCCGGTCCGACTCGCCGCCCTGTGCCAGAAGGCTGAGAACCAGGTCGTCGGCGCACCCTGCGGCGTAATGGACCAGATCGCCAGCCACATGGGCCAGGCCGGGATGCTTCTCAAAATCCTCTGCCAACCGCACGAAGTCCAAGGCACGCTGCCTCTGCCGGACGGCGTCGTCGCGGTCGGGCTCAACACGGCCGTCAAACACGCCGTCGGCGGCGGGGCATACGGCAAGACCCGCACGGCCGCGTTCATGGGGCACCGCCTTATCCTCGACGAGATGCGCAAACTCGGCGAGGCCGGCGGCAAGACGATGACCGGCGATCCGACCGACGGCTACCTCGCCAACCTCGACCCCGACGACTACAAGCAGCTCTTCCGGCCAAGGTTGCCCGAAACCCTCGCCGGCGCTGCGTTTCTCGACCAATTCGACTCCCACAACGACCCGGCAACGACGATCGACCCGGCCGAGACGTACCACGTCCAGGCGGCGGTCGACCATCACGTGCTTGAAGCCCAGCGTGTCCGCCGATTCGCCGACTTCCTCGAACGCCTCGACCACCACGGCCGCGACAAGGCCCTGCGATCGGCGGGGCACCTGATGTACGCGAGCCACAAGAGCTACACCGACAACGCTGGCTTGGGCGCAGCCGAGGCCGACTTGGTCATCGAGCATGTCAAGCAGCACGAACCCGCCGGCCTCTTCGGCGCCCGCATCACCGGCGGCGGCTCCGGCGGCACCGTGGCGGTCCTGCTGGAAGACGCACCGTCCGCGTGGTCTGCGATCGACGTGATCCAGGAGGCTTATAAAAGTCGCTACGACCAGGCACTGACGCTGCTTCGAGACTCTTCCCCTGGAGCGGCGGAGACGGGAAGCCATGTCGTTGGCTGAACCGCGAAGGAGCAAAGAGACGAAGAGCCGCGAAGCTGATCTGAATGAGCAGCTGCGACTCTAAATCCTTCGCGGCTCTTCGCTTCTTCGTCCCTTCGCGGTTCAGCCAGACGACTTGAACTTGCCAAACGCCCCGGCTGCTGCCAACGTACCACCGTCGCAGGCATGGATGCCGCAACGTCGACCAATCCGCTTCAGCAGCACGCGATTCGCGTGTGGAGGCAGCTTGCGCTGTTCAACAACTGGCCGCTGCTCGTGGCGGTCGGCGTGCTGGCGGGTGTCGGGCTGTTGACGATCGGCAGCGTCGACCCCGGCGAGGCCAAGCGGCAGGGCGTCTTCCTCACCATCGGCCTGTGCGCGATGCTCGCGTTCCAGGCCGTCAACTACGCCAAGCTCGGGCGCCTGGCGCTGCCGTTCTACGTCCTGAGCCTGCTGCTCGTCGGCGTGACGGTGGTCGGGGGCGTGATCGGTCTGCCGTTCGTGCCGCGGACCAACGGCGCCTGCAACTGGATTCGCGTCGGCCCGCTCAGCGTGCAGCCGGCGGAGCTGATGAAGGTCAGCTTCATCATGCTGCTCGCCCGCCACCTGCGGTACCGCGAGACGCAGCGGACGCTCAAGGGCCTTGTCGTGCCGCTGCTGCTGGCGGCGGTGCCGATGGCGTTGATCCTGAAGCAGCCGGACCTGGGCACGTGCATCGTCTTCGTGCCGACGACGCTGGCGATGCTCTTCGTCGCCGGGGCGAAGCTGCGTCACTTCGCGATGATTTTCGGCGTCGGGCTCGTCACGCTGCCGATTCTGTGGCTCAGCGGGCAGTCTCACGTGCCGCTGCTGAAGCACGGGCCGGACGTCGTCAAGGAGTACCAGCGCGACCGCGTCGTGGCGATGTTCAAGAACGACGAGTCGACGCTCCAGGGCACCGGCTACCAGCAGTTCTACGGCCTGGCGGCGATGGGCTCGGGCGGGCTAGGCGGCAAGGGCGTCGGCGTGACGCCGATCGGTCACAAGGTGCCCGAGAGCCAGAACGACATGATCTTCGTCGTCATCGGCGAACAGTTCGGCTTCGTCGGCAGCTTCGTCGTCATCGCGGCCTACTGCGTGCTCTTCGTCGCAGCGATCGAGGTCAGCACGCACACGAAGGAACCCTTCGGCCGGCTCGTCGCCGTCGGCGTGACGGCGGCCTTGGCAGGCCAGGCGTTCGTGAATCTGGCAGTCGCGACCAAGCTGATGCCCGTGACGGGCGTCACACTGCCATTCGTGAGCAGCGGCGGCAGCAGCCTGATCGCCAGCTTCATGGCCATCGGCATCCTCCTCAACGTCGGCCAACACCGCCCAATCCTCCTCAGCCGCGAGGCGTTCAGCTTCGGGAACTAACCAGCTTTCTGATCCATGCGTCCAGTCTGTCTGATGCGACTGCAGTGATGCATTGGCACTGGGCATGACCTGACGCGGAGCATCGGCCGCCACTTAGGCACGCGGGCCATGCAGGACGGTTCGACTCGCGTTACAGGCAGACCAGCTGAGGTTTTAACGGTCCGGAGACCCTTTCCAAGCGTGTTCAGCGCACGTCATTTCCTTTACTGGAAGGTTCTCCCTGACTTGTGACGCGCTCGTGAAGGTGTACATTGACACAAGATGTCGCGTCTGGCGGCGTCGGGAGAGACGACCTGCTTGAGGGGATTCCGCCGTGCATTACAACAGTCCATCCAGCCACCGCCTCACCAAGACGCCCAAGCTCATCGCGGTCGTCTTGTGTTTGCTTGACGTCCTCTGGCCAGCTGCGGCTGTCGCATCAACGGTTGGCTGGGACGACGACGACTTTTTAATCTCAGGCTTCGACAGCAATACAATCGGAGTTTTCGACCATGATCTGACGTTCAAGGGCAACCTCGTCACGGGCTTCGATCGAGTTACCGGGCTCGACTTTGACGCGGCCGGCAATCTCGTCGCGGTCGGACGTGGCCCCGGCCAGGTTCGGGTCTTCAGCCCCGAAGGAGTGCAGCTCTCCAGCTTCGTCAACAGCGATATCCAAGCAGCAGGCGACCTGAGGGTCGGACCCAGTGGCGACTATTACGTAGGCGGAGTCCTGTCCAGCGGATTTGGCGTGATGGAGTTCACGCCAAATGGAACGACGGGCCGGACCTTTGACACGGACCCCTTCGCTACGAGTTTGGCCGCGTTACCCGGCGGCGTGCTTTGGGTGAGTGGTGGGCTGGCCGAAGACGGCATTAGCGTGTTTGACATTTCTAACGGCAATGACATCGGAACGATTAACTTCGACAACGGGCAATTCGACGCCCGAACGATGAGGTACAGTCAGGCGACTGAAACGGTATTGATGTTGGATGGCCTGAGCGGCGTTTTCGAGAGGCAGACCGACGGGCACTTTGTCCGTTCGTTTACCGCGAACGGCCTTGAACGTCCCCTTGGCATCACCAGGGGGCCGAACCGTGACGTTTTCGTCACCGATTTGGATGACAACGGTGTCTATCGCTGGAGCGCTGACGGCACGTTCGTTGGATTCATCGCTCTCGGCGATGGCCTGGAGACTCCTGTCAACATCCTTTGGACCGGCAACAGCCCGACTGTGATCCCAGAACCGGCCTCAGCCACATGCTGTCTCGCAATCCTCGGCCTCGCCACGCTCCGACGGCGGGTGTCATGAATGGGTAACGCCGCCCCGCACTCTGCCCGGTCGCTCTTAAGCAAGGCGCTGCGTCGAGGTCAGGCCGGGCACGAGCTCACCATCCGCCAGGGTCCAGCGGACAGAATGGTCCCGCCCAGCGTCGAGTGCAAAGGTATCTGCATGCAGAGGATTGTGTGCGTCGTTCTGGGGTGCCTGGTCTTCGCTGGGTTCGGCTGTGTCGGAAAGCGGTCGACGGAGCCGTCGTTCGGGCCGTCGGCGATTGAGTTGAGTCAGACGTTCAGCCGCGTTGTGGATGACCAGCTGCAGGTCGACGTGGAGTTGCTCGACGGCTTCGGCGACTCGGTCAAAGGCTCGGGCGTGTTGACGTTGCAGCTGTTCGACTACGAGCCCGACATTCCCGAGGTGAAAGGCCGGCAGGTGATGTCGCCGCGGCGATACGACCTGGGCGAGCCCGACGTGCAGCGGCAATTGTGGCGGCGGGTTAGCCGGACGTACTACGTCGAAATCAACGTGGCCGGCCTGCGAGCGGATCGGACGTACCTGCTCCAGGCGACCTACGCGGCGAAGCCGGAGACGACGACACGGCCGGGGGAAGTCGAAGGGCAACTCCGGTTTTTCGACGACGCGACGCTCAAGCCACGCGGCAGCGATTGACGTCGCATCTCGCAAGTAGCGACAAACGCGTCGGCTGCGTTATTGTGCGGCCGACATGTTTCGAGCAATCGCGAACCTCTTCCGCAAGATCGGCTACCTCCTCACGGGCAAAATCGACGAAGCCGGCGACGGCCTGTCGAAGAACCCGCAGGTCATCCGTGCCAACTTCGACCGCATCATCGAGGAGAAGAAGGCCCGCATCGGCCAGTACAAGGACGCCGTCGCCCGCATGATCGCCCAGGAAGAGGGCAAGATGGCCCGGATCAAGGACCTTTCGTCCGAGATCGAGCGGCTCGAAAAGCTTAAAGAAGGCGCGGCCGGTAAGGCCAAGAGCGTCGTCGAATGGCTCAAGGGCGAAGGCAAGAGCATGGAGGAGATCAAGGCGAATGACGACTACCAGAAGTGCCTGGCCGCGTTCAACGACTTCTCGTCCTCGCTGAAGGAGAAGGAGCAGCACGTCGCCGAAATCGAAGCGGACCTGAAAGAGATCACCGGCACGATCGGCCATCACAAGGTGCAGCTGCAGGGACTGCTCCGCGAGATCGACAAGATCAAGGCCGAGAGCAGCGCGACCGTCGCCGACGTCATCACGGCGCAGGAAGAAAAGCAGATCAACGACATGCTGGCCGGCGTGAGCCAGGATCGGACGGGCCGCGAGCTGGAAGAGCTTCGCGAGTTGCGTCAGCAGGCCAAGGCCGGGGCCCGCGTCAGCCGCGAGCTGGCCGGGACGGACACGAAGGTGCAGGAGGAAGAGTTCCTCGAGTACGCGACCAAGAGCGCCGCCGCCAGCGAGTTCGACCGCCTAATTGGCCTCGCCGAGGACGCCGACACCCAACCCGCCGCCACCGAGCAAGCGGAGCCGGTGCGGTTGCCAGAGAACTGATCTCCTCTGATCGTGAGTGTCAGGCCCGTAGCCGCGGGCTTACAGCCCGCGGTCCGGTGAACGCGGGGGGGCTCGCTGTCTGAACCGCGGGCTGTAGTCCCGCGGCTAGGCAACTACCCCGTCGCAAGAATCCCGATGCCAGGCCACTTCGACAGCATCGGCTTTCCCGCGGACGACGATGCGGCGATCGAGCGGTACATGCGGCAGGCCCTGGCCGAGGGTGACCAGTACGAGGTGCTGGGGGCCGAGCCGGGCTGGGGTGGGAAGTACGTCTGCTGGGATGCCGGCGGCGGGGCGCAGCTGTGGCTCGGCGTGAACGAGCAGGGCGAGGCCAAGGCCGTCGATCCGCACTTCGCCGGCCGTGGTCGGGCACGGATCACACTGGAACGAAGCTACGACTACGAGCAGGCCCCACCGGCGGGTGGTGTATACGCGTGGGTGGCTGTCGGGACTCAGGAAGAGACGCGGGCGGGGCTCGATCTCCCCGCGTTCGCGCGGTTCTACGACATGGCTTGTGACGTCGACGGCAACGCCGACGTGCAGGTGGCCGCGTTCTGCCACGGCGGCAGCGTTTTTCTGGACGACGACGACTACGCGCGACACGTCGCGGCCGAGGCGAAGGACAACCCGCAGCTCGCATTCGCCGTCGAGTCGTTCCTGCCCATTGGCCTGCTCAGCGACGGCGAACTCCCGCCGGCAACGGCGCGGGTCAGCGGACGCATCCTGGAATCCTCGCGGCGGACGAATGCGGCAACGGGCCGGTCGTTCTGGTCGATGCTGGTTCGCACCGTCGGCATGACGGTCGACGTCGTGGCGTCCGACGAGCAACTCGACGGCGACGCGTCGTCGGGGGCGGTGTTTGCCGGTTCCTGCTGGCTTAGCGCCGTCCCGGTAGAAGGCGCGGGCACGGGCGGAATGAAGATGGAGATCATTGCCTAACGAATCGTCGCAGCGGTCTTGCCCAGTCGGGCGGGTCATCGGCTGGTGCGGCGAGTTCCTGGACAACGGCAACGACGCCGTCGATCTGCAGCGTGAGCGTCAGGGGCGTTCCGTCGGATCGAAGTGCGAGCGTCGGCCGGAGGCGTTCGAGGTGATCCGTTGAGAATGCGACCGGCCGGAGCTCGGTGGAAGATGGAAGCTCGACTGTCGTCCGGCCGCCGTCTTCGAAGGGGCGAAGGAACGTCCAGCGAAGCTCGCCGACGTCCGCCTCGCGTACCGCGACCCTTGGCCGAGTCCAGGCGATGAGCAGCAGCAGGCCGATCGAGACAGCCGTGCCGGCGAGTCGGTAGCGAACGGGAATCGGCAGGACGAGCGACACCAGTCCGGCCAGCAGAACGACCAGCAGCGTCACTCGATGCCGCATCGGCCGAACCGGTTGCCACGCGGCGACGGCGTCGTAGGCCCGTGGCTCGACCGTCGACGGTCGGGC
The DNA here is from genome assembly GCA_038746835.1 of Planctomycetota bacterium. Taxonomy (NCBI): domain Bacteria; kingdom Pseudomonadati; phylum Planctomycetota; species Planctomycetota bacterium. The sequence goes on from JBCDKH010000017.1 coordinate 13,953, forward strand.
CGGTTCGTTGACGATGATCGGCACGTTGATCGTCTCGCCGTTGATCGTGACGGGCCAGGCTTCCAGCAGACCCGCCGGCACGAGGCTCGGCACGCGCACGCGTCCTCCGCGATGTGGCCAGGTCGTGGTGAAGCCGCCGCTCGTCAGCGTTGAGTTGCCGTTCGGAATGTCCGAGACGTCGACTAGGGCGTAGGTGCCCGGCGTCACTTGTTCGTCGACGAGTACGAGCGTCGCCGCGTTCGCAACGCCAGCGATTAGCAACGCGACGGCCGCGCTTACAGCTCCAGCTCGACGGCCAGTCGGAGCACCTCCGCCACGCTCCATGCCTGGGCGAAACATCCGCCCGGACGGTACGGGTGCTCGGCGTCCAAGAGCTCCGGCAGGCTTCCGATGCAACCGCCGCGCTCCAGGTCCTGCAGCAGCGGACGAAGCCACGTCCGGGCACGACGCACACTCGCCGGCTGCCGGCCTGTCGTCTTCAGGTGCGCATCCAGGAACGGCCCGATCAGCCACGGCCAGACGCTGCCCTGGTGGCCGGCGCGGTGACGGTCATTGCGTGTGCCGGTGAAACGCGAGACGTACTCGCGCTCGCTCGGAGCCAGCGTTCGAAGCCCGTGGGGCGTCAGCAGGTTGCGTCGGACGACGTCGACGACCGTCCGCTGGTCGTCCAACTCCAGCGGCGAGTGCTGGAGGCTGACGGCGAAAATCTGATTCGGCCGGAGGGTCTCGTCGCGCTCGTACCGACCCGGCGACTCGCGGACGACGTCCGCCAAGCCACGACCGTCAGGCAAGACGTACGCCTCGACGAACGATCGTTTGACGTCCTCGGCCCGGTCGTCTTTGAGGAGGCACAGTGCGTGGTACCAGAGCGCGTTGATCTCGACCGGCTTGCCGTTGCGGGGAGTGACCGGCAGACCGTCGAGGTCGCCGTCCATCCACGTCAGTCGCGTCGTCGGAGTGCCGGCGTGGACGAGTCCGTCGGCCGGGTCGACGCCGATCGAGTCGCGAGTGCCGTTGGTGTACCCCTCGACGATCGCGTGGCACGTCGGCTCCAGCACCGCGTCGAAGACATCGCGGTCGCCCGTCGCCCGAAGGTACTTGAATGACGCGTCAATGAACCAGAGGCTCGTGTCGACGGTGTTGTAGTTCGGCTGGCCGGTCTGGCGGTCGAAGTCGCTGGGGATCATGCCCTCGCTCACGAAGGCCGCGAACGTGCTGAGCACTTGGCCGGCGACAAGGTGCCGGCCCGTCGACAGCAAGAGGCCCGGCAGCGCGATAAATGTGTCCCGGCCCCAGTCGCGGAGCCACGGATAGCCGGCCATGATCGTCGTACCCGGTGCACCATCAGGCCGACGACGGCGCACGACAAAGTCGGCGGCGGCACGGGCGAGTCGGCGCTGTGGCACCGTCGGCAATGTCCGGCCGTTCGACGCCTCGGCCCGCCTTGCCAATTCGGTCGACCAGTCGAGTTTCGGCATCGCCCCGAGTGACGCCCACAGTGTGACCGCGCCTTCGCCCGACGTCTCAGCGACGTAGCGGCCTGGCGTGAAGAGGTCCTCGCGATCGTCGTTGCCGCGTTTGGCCTCCATCGGATACGTCTGGCCGTACCACCAGTCGGGCTCTTTCTCGAAGGGCAACGCCTCGTCATGGGCGTCGTGGGCGCGAAGGCGAACGTCGATGGCGTCGGTCTCGATTCGCAGGTCGCCCGACTCGTCGCGCGAGACGCCGACGCCCAATTGGCCCGATCGCTGAAGTTCGTGCAGGTCGCGAAGGCCGGTAAACGGAGACAGTTCTAATCGCGTCGCCAACTCCGGCCGATCCGACGGCGGGCGAACCAGGAATCGGACGCCGGTCACATTGCGGTGCCAGCAAACGAAGACCTGCTTGAACACCTTCACGCCCGACGCGTCAAACTCCCACTCGGCCACGTCGTCTGCGAGGCGAAACCGCCGCAGCCGTGTCGGACCGTCACCACTGAGTCCGTAGCGGAAGTAGCCGCCCCACAGGTCGTGCGACTGATCGTCGAAGCTGAGCCGACAGCCCCAGCGAGACAGGGCCATCACACGTGCGGCGGGCGGGCGATTCGTTGCCGCGAGCGTCGCGTGGTAGCGACGCGTCGAGACGTCGGCGACCGTCCCACTCGCGTAGCCGCCCAGGCCGTTGGTGAGCAGCCACTCGCGATTGACGGCCGGACGAAGCTCACCGTAGGTCTCCAGCTCGTACGCGTCTGGCGAGGTCTCGCGTGTCAGCTCGAAGGACGTCGCCATCGCATTACCACGCTATCAGTTAGAACGCAGCCGTACCACCAGACCCTGATCGTCCGACTGCCAACGTGTCGCACCGGCGATATCGGCAGGGATCACCGCGTCGTCACCGGCGGAGCGCGCCTCGACGAACACCGGTCGCGGTTGCTCTTTGACCAGCAGCAAGTCGGGCTCCTCGGGCTCCTCGGCGACGCGGATGGCAATTTGCCGGCTCTCGCGGACAGCCCGGATGTCCGAGAGCTTCGACTCCAGCGTCGGCCCGCCGTCGAAGATGTCGACGAGGTTGATGAACGTGAAGCCCTCGCCTTCCAACACGCGACGGGCGGCGGTCGATTCGATGTGCTCCACGCCGATCACCGCGCCGGCGTCGGGCGGGAGCATCTCGATGTAGATCGGGTGGTCCGGCATCAGGTCGGCGATGATCTGCTTCTCGGCGAAGCTCAGCCGATCGGCCACATCAAACGGCACCTCGAAGAAGTGCCTGCCGACGGCGTTCCAGAAGGGGCTCTCGCCGTTGGCGTCGAGTCTGCCGCGTAGCTCGGCAACGACGTGGGCATCGAAGGCCGACGGCCGCAGCGCCATGAACAGGAAGCGTGCGAGGCTGAGCATGCGTCCGCGTCCGCCGCCGCGGTGATCCGGGTGTAGGAAGAGCCCGCCGACCTCGGCCGGCCCGCTGTGGTCCTCGGCGAGGTGGAGGCTCTTGATCAGTTTGTCGACGCCGAGGGCCGCGCTGGCGTAGTGCTCTTCCTCGATGCGATAGCCGTAGAACGGCTCAAAGCCACCGGTTTTGCTCTGGACGGCCGACGTGCCGACGATCTCGTGAGCCTCGCCGTCGCGGTGCTCCATGACGAAGACGTAGGTCTCGCCAGCGGGCTTCTCGGGCGGGTCGTCGAAGGCAGCGAGGCTCCTGCTGACGCGACGGGCGAGTTGTTCGCGATCGCCCGAGAGCGTCGTGATGGTGCCGCCCGTGAGCGTCAGCAGGTCGAACAGCGCGTCGACGTCGTCTTGTGTCGCCGGCCGGACGAGGTACACGCGGGCATCATGCCGCACAAAGACCGATCGACCAACCCGTCGATCTCAAGGGTTGCTGAAAACGTTCGTGATGACGGGCGTCGGCCGCTGCAGCTGCTGGCCGACGATCGGGAATCCGATGATCGGACGCGTGCGGAAAAACGGCCCGAATCGGTAACCGAAGCCAAAGGCGTCCGGGTCGTAGTAGCGGCCGTCGAATCGCGGCTGCTGTGCGGCGAAGGCCTCGCGCCTTGCGAAGTCGAGCGCGAGGTCGGCCGATCGCTGGGCAGCTTCGGCATAAGCACGGGCCGCGGCCGCATCGATTCGAAGACGACGGGCCTCGGCACGCAGCGTCGCCAGCTCGCCATCGGCAGAGACGGCACGCTCGACCTCGGCCAGAGCTTCGCGGACGGCATCTCGTGCGGCGTCGACTCGAAGACGGGCCGACGCGACGGCCTGCGAGTCGGCGAAGGCTTCCTTCTCACGGGCGGACTGAAGCAGGTCGTAATCGAGTGCCTGAGCTGCGAGCGCGCGGGTCGTCGCCGACGCGGGCTCGCCGGCTGACCGAAGGCGGGCCAGACGGGCGTCGATCGACGCTGCGAGATCCCCGGCGGCCGCGTACTCGGGGTCGAGGCTCAGTTCGTCGACGACGTCCTGCTTCGCTCGGACCAGATCGGTCATCGCAGCGGAGAGCTCGTCGCGAGCAACCTCGACGGCAGGTGTGACGCGGTTACGGACCTCGGCCTCCCGCGCTTGCGCCAGGACCCTTGCTTCGTTCGCGGCGAGTCGAAGCCGGACGGCTTCGGCGTGGGAGGGCGCGACCTCGCTCGCGAGACGCGTCGGGAATCCCGTCGAAGGCTGTTCCTCGGCAGCGGGTGGCGTCGCGTTTGCGTCCTGAGCGTTCCAGAACGGACTCGCCGCCTGCTGGGCGAGCGCGGGCGTGCCTGAGAAAGCGAGCAGTGCGACGAGCGCGATCGGTCGGTTCATGGCTTGGTCCTTCCAGGCAAAAGACACACCGGGGTGCTCCAGGTTGCAGGGAAATCGCGTCTTTGCGTCCCCGTTACGGGGGTTCGCTCCGCTCACCCCACGGCTTCATCCCGATGATTGCACACCGAAGCCGTGGGGTGAGCGAAGCGATCCCCCGGAACGAGCGTCCAACCACCCACAACTCCCCAAACGCACGATCTTCCACCACCTCCACCGCGCTACGCTGCCTCCATGAGCACCTCCCGCGGCGACATGGACCTGGACTACCTCAAACAACTCTCCAACGCCTTCGGCGTCCCCGGACGCGAAGAACGCATCCGCGACCTCCTCAAGCCCAAGTTCGACGAGGTGTTCGACGACGTCTCCGTCGACACCATGGGCAGCCTCATCGGTGTCAAGAAGAACGAGGGCAAGCCGCGCGTTCTGCTCTCTTGTCACATTGACGAGATCGGCTTCTACGTCCGCCACATCGACGATCGCGGCTTCCTCCGCGTCCAGAACGTCGGCGGCTTCGACACGCGCAACCTGCTGGCCCGCCGTGTGACGGTCATGACGCAGTCGGGCGACATGCAGGGCGTCATGAACCCCGGCGGTCGGCCGATCCACATCGCCAAGGACGAGGACAAGAAGAAAATCCCGGAAATCCAGGAGTTCATCATCGACCTAGGCCTGCCGGGCGAGCAGGTAAAGGAAAAGGTCCAGATCGGCGACCCCGTCGCCCTCGTCCAGGAAGCGTCGCAAATCGGCGAGACGATCGTCGGCAAGTGCATGGACAACCGCGTGGCCGCGTGGGTCGTGCTCGAAGCGTTGAAGCGGACGCCAAACCCGAACTACGAGGTCATCCTCGCCGCGACGGTGCAGGAGGAAGTCGGCCTTCGCGGTGCCGGTCCGGCGGCGTTCGCGACCGAGCCGGACCTTGCGATCGCGCTGGACACGACGCTCTGCGTCGACACGCCCGGCGTGCCGGACGAGGAGCGCGTCACCAAGCAGGGCGACGGCGTGGCGATCAAGATTCTCGACAGCAGCTCGATCAGCAACCGCGCCTTCGTCGACGAAATGGCCGCCGCTGGGAAGGCCAAGGGCGTCAAGTTCCAGTTCAGCGTCCTGCCCCGCGGCGGCACCGATGCCGCGGCGATCCAACGGAGCCGGTCTGGCGTGAAGACAATCACGTTGGCAGTCCCGACGCGGAACATCCACACCGTGACGGAGATGGTTCACCTGGACGATCTCGACAGCGCTGTGAGCCTGATCGCCGCGTGGCTCGCTGCGTGATCGGACGGACTGCGACCCACAGGGTCACAGCTACCGACTTGCGTTGAAGTCAGCTCGGTGTACTGGGTAGCTGCGACCCTGCGGGTCGCAGTCGTCAGTCGCGGACGGTGGATTCTGCGAGGAAATCGAGCCCCGCAACGTCGCCCGAAGCGAACTGCCTCGCGCCCAGCCCGGCGATCATCGCGGCGTTGTCGGTGCAGTACGGCCACGCGGGCACGAACGCGGGCACGTCGAGCTTCTCCTGGACCGCTTGTCGCAAGCCCCGGTTGGCAGAGACGCCGCCGCCGAGGACGACGCTCTTCGCGCCGGTCTGGTCAACGGCGCGCCGAAGCTTCCTGACGATCGTCTCCACGCACGCCGCCTGGAAGGACGCCGCGGCGTCGGCGACCTGCTGCTGGCTCACGTCTGCCAGAGTTCGAGCCCGCCCCTTCTCGCCAAAGACCGCATACAGCAGGGCCGTCTTGAGCCCGCTGAAGCTGAAGTCGAGCGATGTCGGGCCCAGCATCGGCCGGGGAAGGTTCAGCGACGTTCCGTCGCCCGTCTGTGCCAACTTGTCGATGATCGGCCCGCCGGGATAGCCGAGGCCGAGCATCGCCGCGGCCTTGTCGTAGGCCTCGCCGACGGCGTCATCGATGGTCCTTCCGATCCGCCGGACGTCGAGCCAGTCGACGACGTGGTAGAGCGACGTGTGCCCGCCGCTGACGACGAGCCCGACGGCCGGCAGCGGCGGATCGAGCTCGGGCTCGCCATCGGCGAAGATCCGGACGCTGTGCAGGTGGGCCTTGACGTGGTCGACCGCGACGATCGGCCGATCGAAGACGAGCGACAACGCCTTGGCCGCAGTCGTGCCGATGACGAGGCTGCCGATCAGGCCAGGTCGATGGGCGACGGCGATCGCATCCAGTTGCCCGTCATCGACCTGTGCCTCGGCCATCGCCTGTTTCACGACTCCGACGATTGCCTCGACGTGGGCTCGTCCGGCGACCTCCGGCACGACGCCGCCGAAGTGGGCGTGTTTGGCGACCTGCGATGCGACGACGTTCGACAGGACGTGCCGGCCACGCACGATCGCGGCGGCGGTCTCGTCGCAGGTGCTTTCGATGCCGAGGACCGTCGGCCCGCTCACAACGTCTCCTGAACGGCCGCCGGCTCGACGACGTCGCCCCGGCCGGTCGGCTGGAGCAAATCGACCAATAGTACCTCGTACGCCCGCCAGACCTGCCGTGGCCAAATCGGGCCGTCTTGTTCCGGGCGGCTGTCTTCGCCCTCTGCGAGTGGCACGTCGACGTCGACCTCGACGCCGCTGCTCACGCCGCCCGTGCGATCGACGATTCGGCCGTCGGGCAAGTGGTAATACGCCTCGGTGAGACGCAGAAAGCCAAACCGACCGTCCGGCCCGCCAATCGGTAGCGGGATCTGCACGCTGCCCTTGCCGAACGTGTCCTGGCCGACCAGCGTCGCCCGGCCGTGGTGCGACAGGGCACCGGCGACAATTTCGCTCGCGCTCGCCGACGCACCGTCGACGAGCAACACCAGCGGCACGGTCGTCAGCCAATCTGGTACCTCTTCGGGCCGATCGACGCGGTGAAGGGTTCGCTGGGCATTTCGGCCGTCTTCGAAGGTGATCAGCTGGCCGTCATCGAGGAACAGGCTCGCGAGTCCGACGGCTTCGGTGAGTTGGCCGCCGGGGTTTTGGCGTAGGTCGAGCACAACGCCATCCAGCGGTTCCAGAGCCAGGAGGGCGTTGGCGACCTTGGCCGTGCAGTTCGGCGTGAACCGCTCCAGCCGCACATACGCGATGCGCGGGAGCTCACCCGACCCGAAAGCCACTTCCGCCGGAACGTCGGCCGCCTCGATGAGGAATCGCGGCGAGCCGTCGTCCTTCCGAGCGATGCCTTCCAGCACCGGCGATTCGACGCTGGCGCGGGTGATGTCGAAGGTGAGCGTTGTGCCGTCTCGGTCGACACCGATGGTCACGTCGGTGCCGGCCGGGCCCATGATGTAGTCCTGGGCCTCTCGAACGGTCAGCGGCCGAATGTCGATGCCGTCGGCGGAGACGAGGATGTCGCCCGCCTTCAGGCCGGCGTCGAGCGCGGGGCTCTCGGGCAGGACGCGTGTGACGCGAATTCCGCCGGACGGCTGAAGCATGGTGAAGGCATCGTCGTCCGCGTTGACGGCCAAGATGTTCACGCCGATGCCGACGTAAACGCCGCCGAGGGCGTTGTTGAATGATTCCGCCTCGGCCGGCGGGATGTAGCCGGTGTTGTCATCCGTCGTCAGCCGAAGCATTCCTTCAATCGCGGCCTGGCGAAGGACGTCGGCCTCGATCTCTCGGACGTAGCCGGTTTCGACGCGGTCCTTCACTTCGAGCAAGGTTTTGACGAAACTCGCCTCATCCGCGTCGACGGCCCCGCCGCCGAGGCTGGCTCCGCGGAGGACGAGAACCGCCAAAACCAGCGTGACGATGCCCCAGGCGACACGCTGCGGCTCGACCTTGGACAAATGCCCATCGTTTGCCGCGGCAGCTTGCTCGGTGGTTTGATCAGCCACGGAGTAACGCTAGCGGCGCTGTGACTCGGCTTTCTTGAAAAGGCGACGGAAGCGAAACCGGGCACCGACTTTGCGAGCAGCAGCGGGACTGGTTCACGCATTTCGCTATGTACAAGCTTTCCGCCAACGGGCACACCATCACCTACCACGACAGTGACCCGTCGGGCAACGGCTCGAGTGGCAAGCTTCCGACACTGCTGCTCCTTCACGGCTTTCCACTGCACTCGGCCGTCTGGAACGACGTCGCCGAACGCATGACCGGCAAAGCCCGAGTGATTCGTCCGAACCTGCGCGGCTTCGGCACGTTCACCAACGACGCCGACTTCGGCATGCACGAGCTCGCAGCCGACGTCCGGGCACTCGTCCTCACGCTCGACCTGCCGCCGCTGATCATCGCCGGGCTGTCGATGGGCGGTTACGTGGCGCTCGACTATGTCCGCAACTGGCAGGAAGGCGTCATCGGCCTGGGTCTGGTCAACACGCGATCGGGAGCCGACGCCCCCGAAGCCAAACCCGCCCGCGACGAAATGGCCGCCACGGCCAAGCGACGCGGAACGCCGACCGTCGTCTCGGCCATGCACCCACGCATGCTAGCGCCCGAGGCGTACGAGCAGCGACCGGCCGTCTCCGAGGCTTTGCTGCGAATCATGCTCGACACGCCGGCCACGACCATCGCAAGGGCGTCTCGCGCGATGCGCGACCGCGACGACTACTCGCAAGACCTCCGATCCTTCGACGGCCCGATCTCGATCGTCGCCGGTGAAGAGGACCAGATCGTCCCGCTCGCCGAGAGCCGAGCCATGGCGGACGCGGTGTCGTCCGCACGGCTCGACGTCCTGCCGCACTGCGGGCACATGTCACCGGTCGAGTCCCCGGCCGAAGTCGCGGTGGCCCTGTCGCGTCTCGTCGACGACTCCCAGAAGTCCACGCTGCTCAACTAGTTTCGCGTCGGTCATGAACGAGTTCGCGTAGAGCTTCGGCGAGGATGTCGCGCATCCGCTTCGCCTGCTGGTGGGCGTTGGCGATCGACACGCCGAGGAGCGACACGATCGAGTCGGTGTCCAGCGGGCACCACGCAAGCTCGTAGCGGACCGCACTCTGTCGATCGCTGACGTAGCGGAGCCGCTGCGCCGCACTGGTGCCGAAGCGGGCGTCGCGTTCGTCGGCGAGTTCGTTGAGCGCCAGCTCCAGCTTGTCACGACAGTTTCCGTGGGCCGACTCGATCAGCTCGACGGCGCGTGGTCGATCGACGTTGTTGGCCGAGGCCACGCGTGAGACTGCGGCATCGAGCAGCCGGGCCACGGAGGTGTCGTGACGATCCAGCGTCTGCCAGAGCTGCAGGCCGAGCAGAACCCATGCGGCCGACGGCCCATGTGCGCACGGCTCGCTCTTGATTGCCGCCTCGATCGTGGACATCACTGTCTCGGCATCCGGCGGCGTCGGGGCCTCGTCCTCTTCGGCGACCAGGCGGTTGAAGGTCGTCGCCGTCAACGAAACCTCCCGGCCGCCGGCACGCCGTGCTTTGGCGTAGTCGAGTGCTCGCAGCCGAACGATGCGTCGCGGGGCGAGCCAAACCTCGATCGGCAGCCGGCCGACCTCGTAGTCGCCCAGCCGATCCTCGGCCGGGTCTTCGAGCCGCTCCATCTCGTGGACGACGAAGTCGCTCGCGAAGTCGTGTCGCTCGTCCGGGCTCAGGAGCGTTGCAACGCCTTGCCGGTCGCCGAGCGTCGTACGGACCCGCTGGTCCAGGCGCACCCAGAGCCACGCCCGATCCGACGGCTGTGCCGATCCGGTCGCAATGGCGGCGGTCCGAACGACCTCGTCCACCAGACGCGTCACGACCGATTGATCGCTGATCGCCTCCGGCCGAATGACGGCCTCGCGCTCCAGGCGACGAGCAACGACTCCTGCGAGCCGGATGTCGCCGCGTGGATGATCGGCGAGGGCTTGCTCGACTTGAGCGTCGAGAACGTGCTCGTCTGCGACGCAAGCTGGAAGACGATCGGCAGGCAGCTCGGCATGCCAAGGGGTCAACTTCGACAGGTGGCCGTAGGGATTCATGGCGTCACTCCGGATAAGGCGATTGCGGGCGTTCATTGCCCGACGCCACGGAGGACGACGTCTGTCTCGCGTTCATGCGCGCGACTCGAGGTTTTTCTTCAGCCCGCCGCGGCGAGAAACGCGCGAGCCTTCACGAGCGTCTCCTCGTACTCGGCTGCGGGCTCGCTGTCGGCCACGATGCCGCCGCCAACGGGGATGTGCAGCCGGCCATCGACGTGCGTCGCGGTGCGGATCGCGACGTTGAACGTGGCCGAGCCGTCGGCGTCGAGTCGGCCGATCGCCCCGCAATACGGCCCGCGCGGCGTCGGCTCGAGCTCGTCGATGATTTGCATTGCACGGATCTTCGGAGCTCCGGTGATGCTGCCGCTCGGAAACGTCGCCGCCAGCACGTCCGCAAGGCCGATGTTCTGGCGAAGCTGACCTTCGATCGTCGCAACGCCGTGGTGGACCGTCGGGTGCGTTTCGACCGACCGCGGCGACGTGACGATGACGCTGCTCGTCTCGCAGACCCGGCCCAGGTCGTTGCGTTCGAGGTCGACGATCATGTTCAGTTCGGCCGCGTCCTTGGTGCTGTCAAGCAGGCTGGCCGCAGTGTCCCCGGCGGGTCGCGTGCCCTTGATCGGCCGGGTCTGGATGCGGCCGTCCGGCTCGATTCGCAGGAAGAGCTCGGGCGAGTTGCAGACGATTGCCGCATCGCCGATCTGCAGCACGCCGCCGAAGCGCGCCGGTGTCGCCGTGAGAAGTCGCTCGTACAGCAGCTCCGCGGGCGGTGGGCGGTCGACGATCAGGGTTTGGGCAAGGTTGATCTGGAAGACGTCGCCCGCCTCGATGTAGTCGATGCAGCGGCGAACGGCGGCCAGGTAGTCGTCGCGCTCGAACGTGCTCGTCCAATCTTCGGATGACGTCGACGGGCGGGCCTGCGGTCTCGATGGTTCGTCATCACGAACCGGCACCCGACCAAAGGCGAAACGCGGCGTCGCCGTCGGCCGCGTCGGCCGGACGCAGGCTTTGGGTTCGAACGTCTGACCGAGCTCGTACCCGAGGTAGCCGACCCACGCGTGGCCGTCGTCGCCGCGGCGTTCGCTGTCGAGCCATCGCAGGGCATCGACGTCGCTGTCGAAGGTTTTGACAGCCTCGCCGCGACGGATGAGCCTGCGTTCGACAAGCACCACGTCCGCCGTCGCCTGCGACAGCTGCCACGGCAGGTCGTCGTAGCTGGAATCGAGTCGGACGCGGAACAAGACACCGTTTATACGAATCACGACATCACGACGCTTGCGTTCTTTTGTCTTGTCGAGCCGAGCGTGAGCGAGCGGGTCTGTGACCGGACCCACTTGCTCACGCTCGGGGCTCGCTGCACCGGACGGTCGCAAGCCACATCACATCAGGTTGACCGGGTCGACATCGACTGCGAGTCGATCGGTCTGACTCAAAGCACCCGCACCACGTGCCCTCGCCAGCACTCGCTGCAGCGGCATTGCCTGCGGCGAGCGCAGGACGATCTGCTGCCGGAAGTAGCCGGCGATCCGAGAGATCGGGCACGGCATCGGCCCGTCGATGTGGACCGACTCGCCTTCCGAATCAGCGGCGTCGGAGAGCTGCCCGGCCAAGACCTCGGCTCGCGTGAGCAGCTTCTCCTCGTCGCGGTCGCGCAGGATGATCCGCACCATTCGCCCGAACGGCGGCAGCCCGGTGACCCGGCGATGCTCCAGCTCGCGATCGGCAAAGCCGACGTAGTCCTGTTTCGTCGCCGCCCGGATCGCCTCGTCGAACGGGTTGAACGTCTGCAGCACGACACGCCCCGGCACCTCGCCGCGGCCGGCACGTCCGGCGACCTGCGTGATGAGCCCGAACGTCCGCTCGGCCGCGCGGAAGTCGGGCAGGCCGAGGCTCGTGTCGCCGCTGACGACGCCGACCAGCGAGACGTTCGGAAAGTCGAGCCCTTTGGCGATCATCTGCGTGCCGAGGAGCACGTCGATCTCGCCGTTGGCGAAGCGTTCCAACACGCGCTCGTAGTCGCCAGAGCGTCGCATGGTGTCGGAGTCGACGCGCTCGAAAGTGAGGTCGGGAAACTTGCGTCCCATCTCCTCTTCCATCCGCTGCGTGCCAAGGCCAAAGAGCGAGAGGTTGCCGCCCGACCGCTTGGCCGCGTCGTCGAGCGGATCGACGGCCAGGCAGTAGTGGCAGTGGAGCTGACCCGTGTGCAGAGCCTTGCGAAACGACGCCCCGACGTCGCCGTGTCCGGCCGTGCGGTGGTACGTCATCGTCGCGTCGCAGAATCGGCAGCAGACCGGCTCGTCGGTGCTCGGGTTGTAGACGAAGCTCGCGTATCCGCGGCGATTGAGCAGCAAAATCGACTGCTGCCCGACGTCCTTGGTGTGCCGAAGCAAGTGCTCCAACCGCGGCGACAGCAGGTGCACGCCTTTCCGCATCCGCGCCGCCTCCTTGAGATCCACCACTTCAATCGTCGGCATCGGCCGATTCGCGACACGGTTTGGCAAATGATGCAACTCGCTGATGCGCGAAGACGCGAAGGCAGTGAAGGAGCGCGAAGCAGAAACAGCGTATTCATGACCGACTTCGCGCTCCTTTGCTCCTTCGTCTCTTCGCGCATCATCGATCCACGTCCGTGCTCGCTGATACGACTCCAACGACGGCGTCGCACTCCCAAGCAACACGGGGCAGTCCGCCAGCTGGGCTCGCTTGATGGCGACGTCGCGGGCGTGGTAGCGCGGGGCGGTGTCTTGCTTGTACGAGGACTCGTGCTCTTCATCGACAACGAACAGGCCGGGGTTCGGGACGGGGGCGAAGATGGCCGAGCGGGCACCGACGACGACCTCCGCCTGGCCAGTGGCGATCTGTTGCCAGTACTTGTGCCGGGCCGTTTGAGACAGGCCGCTGTGGAGAACGGCGACGCGTGGGAAGCGGCTCTTGATGCGCCTCGTCGTCTGCGGCGTGAGCGCGATCTCCGGCACGAGCAGCACCGCCTGCCGGCCCTTCGCCAAAGCCTCGGCCATCAGGCGCAGGTAGACCTCGGTCTTGCCACTGCCGGTGACGCCGAGTAGCAGATGCGTCGCGAAACCGCCGTCGCGCACGTTCGGAGCGACGGCGTCGAAAACGCGCTGTTGATCCGGGTTGAGCGAGACGCTCGACGGCGTGACAGGCGATGGCTCGAGTTCACTCAGCGTCGGCAGGTCGGGCACCGTCTCGATCGCGACAACGCCGAGCTTGGCGAGCTTCTTCACCGTCGGCGGCGTGACGCCTGCGTCGCCGGCGAGTTTGACGACGTCGATCGTCTCACCCTCGTCGAGCTGCATCAGCCGAGCCAGAAGCGTGCGTCGCTTCTTCGCCGTGGTGGCTTCGAAACGTTCCTGAAGCTCGTCGCGGGAGAGGATCGGACGCACGACGCTCGTGTAGCCGAGGCCGGTCTTGGACTTCACCGCGCCTGGAATCATGCTTTCGAGCACGAGGCCGAGCGCGCAGCAGTAGTAGCGGCCGATCCAGAGCGCCAGCTTCATCATGGCCTGATCGACCAGGACGCGGTCGTCCTCGATGCCACGGACGGGCTTGAGCTTGGCCGCCGAGACGCCTGCAGCCTCGGCGTCGAAGGTCTCGGCGACGTCAACGACAAAGCCGAACTGCGTCCGATCCTTCCGCCCCAAGGGCACCCGCACGCGCTGCCCGGCACGCAGCGTCGGCCGAAGCGCCGGCGGGACGACGTAGGTCAGCGTCTTGTCGACCGCTCGCTCCAGCGCTACCCGGGCGAACGGTCCTTCAGCGCTCTGCGTGTCCGAAGCCCGACTCGGCTCCAGCAGCAGCTCTTCGAACAGGACCTCGTTCGCCACAAGACAACGTAGGTGGTGCTCGTCGATCACCCGAAACACGGTTAGCGGTGAACGACAGCGACCACGGATGCGATGCGTTGTGGCTTCTGCGTGATTGCGGTCGCTTTTCGCTCCTGTACCCACTGTCGCTAACGTGGCGGGATGGCGTCGGACGCGGCAGATCAGGTTCCAGGCAGCAAGACCGGGCTCACAGGTCGTGGTCTGACGAGCCTGAAGGAAGCCATCGCCGCGAGTCTGGCAACGCCACTGGTCGTCGCGGCGGCAGTCGTGTCGGCGGTGCTGTTTTTCGTCGGGGGAATGGTCATCGGCTTCCCGACCGACGGAGGCAGCGACACGCTGCTGCTCCACCAGGCCGTCGGGCCGGCGATGCTGGTGCTGGCGATTGTGCTTCTCGTCGTCGGCACAGCGGCTGGGACGATGCTGGCCGGACGCGTCCGCTACGACGCCGGCTGGGCGGCGGCGCTGGTCGGATTGCTGGTGCTGCGTCACGTGGGCGAGTCGATCTACTACACGCTCGATGATGCCGGCACGGGCGTTTTTGTGACGATGCTGGTCGAGCTGCTCGTCCTCTCGGCCGTCACGACTGGGCTCTGGTCGCTGCTGCACCTGGGACGCGAGAAGGGCGCGATGAGTCCGGCGTTGCGTCGCTGGCTCGAACTGCCCGGCGCCAAGACCCGCACGGCTGACCGTGCGACCAAGGGCGACTCGTGGCAGACAGGCTTGGCGCACCTCGGCACGGCGACGGGCGTCTGCGGGCTTGTCGTCTACTTCGTCGCCCAGAATGATGATCCGATGCAGACCACCGTCGCCGTCGGTCTGGGCGGCTGGCTCGGGGCACTTGCTGCGCACGCGAATGTGCCAGCCAGGCCCGCGTACTGGTCGTTCGCCGCGCCGCTGATCGTCGGCGTGGTCGGGTACGTCGCAGCGATGCTCTTCACCGACCCCGTCCGACTCGCCCTCGGCGAGCCAGGAGGACCGCTGAAAGCCCTCGCCATGCCACTCCCGGCCGAGTACCTCGGAGCAGGCATCCCGATGGCGATGTACGGCTACGTCCGCGCCCGCACCAAGCAGGCTGAAGCCGTGGCCGGCGTTGCGGGTGCAGTCGCAGTCGACACCGCAATTGAAGCCGCCGCATCGTCTTCGTCTTAAACTCGGCACATGGCTGCCGCAACGACGACCTCAACCCGCCGTGGCTACTTCGGCCGATTCGGCGGGACCTTCGTGCCCGAGACGCTCGTCAGCGCGCTCGATCAACTCGACGCAGCTTATCAGGAAGCCAAGGTCGATCCGGCCTTCAACGCGGAACTGGCGACGCACCTTCGCGATTTCGCTGGAAGGCCGACGTTGCTCGTACCGGCCGATCGGCTCAGCGACGAGGTCGGCGGGGCACGCATCTGGCTCAAGCGGGAAGACTTGCTCCACACCGGCGCGCACAAGATCAACAACACCATCGGTCAGGCGTTACTCGCCAAGCGAATGGGCAAGACCCGCCTCATTGCCGAAACCGGCGCGGGCCAGCACGGCGTCGCGACGGCGACGGCGGCGGCGAAGTTCGGCTTGCCGTGCGACGTCTACATGGGCTCCGAAGACGTCCGCCGACAGTCGCTCAACGTGTTCCGCATGCGGTTGCTCGGGGCCAACGTCATCGAGGTCGACTCCGGCAGTCGCACGCTAAAAGACGCGACCAACGAAGCCATGCGCGACTGGATGGGCTCCAGCGGCGAGACGCACTACATCCTCGGCAGCGTCGTCGGCCCGCACCCGTTCCCGGCGATGGTGCGCGACTTCCACCGCTGCATTGGCGACGAGTCACGACGTCAATTCATGGAACACAACGGCGGTGATCTGCCCGAAGCCGTCGTCGCCTGCGTCGGCGGCGGCAGCAACGCGGCCGGGATGTTCGCCGCATTCATCGATGACGACGGCGTCCGCATCATCGGCACCGAAGCCGGCGGCCGGGGCAGCGGGGCGGGCGACCATGCGGCACCGCTCACCTATGGCGAGCCCGGCGTCCTCCACGGCAGCCTCAGCTACGTGCTCCAGGACCCCGACGGCCAGACGCGACCGGTTCACAGTGCCTCGGCCGGTCTTGACTATCCCGGCGTCGGCCCCGAGCACGCGTTCTGGAAAGACGAAGGCCGCGTCGAGTACGAGGCCGTCTCCGACACCGACGCTCTCGATGCCTTCCAACGCCTCGCCCGAACCGAAGGCATTCTGTGCGCCTTGGAAACCGCTCACGCCTTCGCCTCCGCCGAACGCCTCGCCCGCGAAATCGGCCCCGGCGGCAACGTCCTGGTCTGTTGCAGCGGCCGAGGCGACAAGGACTGCCAGGAGATCGCCCGGCTGCTTGGATGACCTCGCGTCTTCGCGTTACCGGAGTCGTGCCAGCACGCCGTCGTAGTCGGCGTGAGATCCGATGAAAAACCAAACGATCGTTTCATGATCCGGCTTCACACCCAAAGCCCGGTAGTGAATGCCGATGCGGACTGACCAGATTGAGAGTCGACGGTTGAGCAGTTTGAACTGCAATCCCAGTGATCCGGGTTGGCCTGCCACTGTCGGTAACTGCGTCGAGCAAGATTCCGAATCGACGGCGGAAGTTTGGCGAACTGCCTGACGAAATCCTGGTCGAGCTCCGAGTTCACAATTCGTCCCAATTGGTTGGGACTGCTTTGCCTTCAGCGCGCCGCTCGAGTGCACGCTTCGCGAGAAGTTCGAGCTGATCCGATGTCTCGGCAAACCACCTCTCCCACTGGCGATCGGCCTCGAGTTCAGCGACGATCAACTCGGCAATCGCGTCTTGGCGATCGTCCGGCAGCTCTCTCACCCGCTCAAGCGCTTGTTCGAGCGTCTGGGTCATCTCTGCTAAGTGTACACGTTTACAGCAGCCGCGTTCGTTTGCCCGCTGTCGCGACGTGGCGTAGTGTGTCGGCTCGCCGGTCGGGTAGCTCAGTTGGTAGAGCGAACGACTGAAAATCGTTAGGTCGCCGGTTCGAACCCGGCCCCGACCACTGTGACGTCGCGAAGTTGGACGTCGACCGGCAATCAAGCAACAGAGGCCGAGAAGGCTTCGGCCTCTCGCGTGAGTTGGCCTGTCAGACGGGTCAGCTGCACCACTGCCTCTATCCCGTCAGTGACCGACGTCGGCTGCCACCGCTGTTGCGAAGCTTCTCGGGAGGCGACGACGGACCGTTGCTGGAAATCGGTCAGCTCGGCAGGCGTTCGACGGGTCGAGCGCACGCTCGCGAGTCTCGACAGGTCGCCGCGAAGCTCCGCGACGTTGATGAGGTCATTTTCGAGCATCCAGGCAACGTCCGTCAGGTCGTGCTTGCGTGGGTTGTCGATGGCCACAGGCCGAAGCGTGGCGATGATCTTCATTGCAGCGACGCCCGACGGGGTTGCGACGCGAAGTCGGTTGCTTCCATCAAGATCGAGGCGAACCGTCCGTTCACTCGTGGTGACGCCAGCGCCTTGCGAGAGCTGAATCGCCAGCAGTTGCCGGGCGTGGTCTTTCCACTCGTCGCCTGCCGGCAGGAAGCGGTCGATGTGCTCGTTGAGCATGCGGCGGACGTTGCTCAGGATCAGGCGTTGCTGCTCCTTCGTCGCGGTCGGCCCGTCCCAGCGGAGATCAACGTCGCCGGTGATGCGGGGCAGGCCATGGAACAGGGCCAAGACGACAGAGCCGGTGAGGACGAATCGGGATCGCAGTTCTGGGTGGCAGGCCATCGCCTGCACGACCGCACGCTCGACGATCCGCTTGCGGCCGGCTTCGATCGGAGCCTGATTTTGTTCGCACCAGGCCTCCAGCTCCTCGGGACCGGCCGGGGCATGCAAGTCCGCCGGATTCAACGTGACGGGCTCGGGCACGCCCGGCGACGGTACCTCATTCTGCTTGCAAGTCTGGAGGTCAGCGGTACTTTGACGACGTCAAACGTGCGAGAACGTCCTCAGCGGGGAGATTGAACATGAAGTCATCAGGTGTCTCAGCAATCGTGCGTGCGGCCCGAAACGCCATCGAGCCGCTCGAAGATCGGCGCCTGCGGTCGGCGTCTGCGCCACAGCTTTTTCCAGGCGATTCCGTCAGCGACACGCTGGTTTCGGGTGGCGTGAACCGGTACTTGCTCTCGGTTCCGGCCGGGCAGATCGTGACGATCGATGTCGATGGAGATTTCAGCGGAAGTACGGCAATCTTCGACTCTGCCGTCACCCTGCGGACGACCGGTGGCACCGTCCTGGCATCCAACACCGGCTCAGCCGAGGAGGCCAATGGCAGTAAAAACGATCATGGCTGGCTCGAGTATGAGTTCGATCAAGGAGGCGACTACTACGTCGACGTCTCAAGTGAAACCGGTGACTTCGGAAGCTTCCTGCTCGAGGTGCAGGACGGTGACGCCAACGACACGCTGAATGAAGCCAACTTCGACTGGTCGACCTACTCCGTCACCGAAGGCGTCATCGGGCACCCGGGCGACGTCGACATCCACGAGATCTTCATCCCGACGGACGCCGAGTACGCCTTCGACATCGACACGACGGCCAACATCTCAACCGCCGGGCTCGACAGCGTGCTCCGCGTCTTCGACGACCAAGGCGCGGAGATCGGGTTCAACGACGACGGATTTGCCATCAGTGAGCTGCCGAGTAGCACAGATTTCGAATCCTACCTCGAACTCTTTCTGCCCGCGGGGACTTACTACGCCGGCATCAGCGCGTTCAACAACCTCGACTACGATCCGCTGACAGGCACCGGAGATGTCAACACGGCTGTTCTGAGGCAGACCGGGCGCTACGACCTGCGGGTTACGCCTGTGGACGACGTTACGACCCTGATCCCGAGGTTCGACCTTTCGGGCCAGTTCCGTTTCGACATCGACATCGACAGGCCGTTGCAGGGTGGTTCGTTCTCGCCAAATTGGGACCTGTTCAACCAGACGACCGGCGAGATCTTCACGGACGCCGACTTCACCGTCTTTCCGATCATCGCACCGACCTTCACGGTGTTCGAGCTGACTCCGAATGTCACGCTTCCGGACGGCGAGTACGTGTTCGTCTCGCCAGGCAGCTTGCTGATCGATGTCAACAGCATTCCTGTCGACAGC
>JBCDKH010000018.1 GCA_038746835.1 Planctomycetota bacterium
CACGCGTGCTGTGACCACTCAAACGTGTTGTGATTCGCGATTAGCGGTGAGCTTCAGCGAGCCTCGCGGTAGTGCGTCGGAGAGGCTCGCTGACGCTCACCGCTAAACGCGCGTTTGAAGCGTCGAGTATCCATTCGTGCGATGCTCGGGAGTCCGCATCCACGCGCGGATGACTCACTCCGGACCGTCACCTTCCAACTCCGCGAGCGATGCAACCACTGCGTCGACGGTCAACGCTTCCAGATCCTCGACGTGCTGCACCTGAACACGCGGACCGACGGGACCGAACGCCTGCGGATCGCTCTTCGGACCGAACAGGGCATGCGTCGGGAGACCGCACATCGCGGCCAGGTGCGTCGGGCCCGTGTCGTGTCCGATGAACAGGCCGGCCCCGCGCAGCAGAAAGAGCAGCTCGCTTAGATCACGCGGCGTCTGGACGTCCGACACCTCGCCCAGCGACGCGAGCTCATCGGCGGACAGACGCTCACGCTCCGCCTCGCCCGCGATCACCTTCACGCGTCGGCCCGCACCGCGGAGGTGGTTTGCAAGGTCGATCCAACCCGCGATCGGCCAGTTTTTCGCGGGCGAGCCGCTGCCGACGTGGAGGACGACCGGTCCCGGCTTGTCGAACAGCCGCGGCATAAGACCGGTCCGGCCGATGCTTTCCATGATGCCCATCGCGCCGCCGTGCAGCAGCGGGTGCTCGGCGATCTGGCCCAGCAGGTGATCGATGGCGTGTTCCCCGGCCAATCCCCGCGGCGGCGGCGTCAGCATCAGCACCTCAGCCTCGGGCGCGTGCTTGCGAACCTGCGACTCCCACGCGCTTCCCGCCTCGGCGACGAGGGAGATGACGTGGCTCGCCTTGGACAGCAGCTTCGCCGGTCGATCTGCAAGTTTGGCGTTGCCGAAGAGGCCGGACCATCCCGCCTCGACGTCGCGATACTCGACGCGCAGCACCTGCTCGGCGAGCTTCCCGCGATCCTCGCCCACGACGGCAATCACGCGGCTTTGAGCCAGCACCCTGGCGGCACCAAGCAGCAGCGGCCATGTCAGGACAAAGTCGCCCAGGCCGCCGTGGTGGAAGAAAAGCACGTTGCGCGCTGCCGAGCCGCCGAGCTCCGCAAGCTTGGGCAGTCGCTGTTTCGCCACGGCCGAAGCTTACCCGACAGGCTGGAGGGCGGTCGCGGGCTTGGTCGCCCGGTCGATCCAGCCGCCGGCGAGGACGGTGTCGTCCGCGTAACAGACGACGGCCTGGCCGGGGGCGACGGCGGCTTGGGGCTCATCGAACTCGACCCGCAACTCGTCCTCGCCGGTGCGGCGGACGGCGGCCGGGACCGGCTCGGCGTTGTAGCGAATCTTCGCCTCGCAACGCCGCTCGGCCGATGTGATCTCCGGACTCAACACGTTGATCGATGACGCGATCAGTCCGTCCGACAGGACGTCTGTCTTGTCGCCGACCACGACGCGATTCGTCTCGGCGTCGGTGTCGACGACGTAAATCGGCCGGCCGACGGCGAGCCTGAGGCCGCGACGCTGGCCGATGGTGTATCGCTGGAACCCGTCGTGCTCGCCCAGCTTGTTGCCCGCGGTGTCGACGACTTCGCCCGGCCGTGTGCCGATGCCGCGGCGGTCGACGAGCGACGCGTAGTTCTGATCCGGAACGAAGCAGATCTCCTGCGAGTCGGGCTTGTTGAAGACCGGCAGGTCCAGCTCTTCGGCCAGCTGGCGAATCTCGTGCTTCTCATAGCCGCCGACGGGCAGGAGCATGTGCGCTAGCCGACCTTCGCTGGCACCGAAGAGGACGTAGCTCTGGTCCTTCAAGCGGTCGACGCCGCGGAGCAGTCGTGGCCCGGCGTCGGTGTGCTCGATTCGTGCGTAGTGACCGCTCGCAACGTAGTCCGCCCCGACGGCCTCGGCGTAGTCGTGAAGCCGGCCGAACTTCAGCCAGTCGTTACAGCGCACGCACGGATTGGGCGTTCGCCCCGCGTCGTATTCGGCGACGAAGTAGTCGATGATCCGCCCGAACTCTTGCTCGAAGTTGAGCACGTAGAGCGGAATGCCGAGCCGATCGGCAACCCGCCTGGCATCGGCGGCGTCGTTGACGCTGCAGCAGCCCTGCTTGTGCTTCTTGGTCGACGTCGAACACGTCTCGGCCTCGTCCTGCTGGGCAGCACCGTTCCGCATGAAGCAGCCCACCACGTCGTACCCCTCACGCAACAGCAACGCTGCGGCGACGGACGAATCCACGCCACCACTCATCGCGAGGACGACCTTCTTCCCGCTCACTGGCACACCTCACGATAGGAAACGCGTTATGGCGCTTTCGTTCCAATGCTTGCGCAATTGCAGTCGCTCGAATCGTGAAGTGGCACCGCTAAGCGCGACTGCGCGAAGCACCGACCGTCTGCGACGAAGAAAGATCCTCACTCCACCGTCATTGCGGCGCTGCGGAGTCGGGTTGACAGTTCGTCGGCTTCGTCCGCGGAGAGATCGAGTGTCGCGAGGAGGTCGATGCGCCACGCGTTACCGTCGCGTTGAACGACGAATGCTGCCGCGCGATCGACGCCTTCGACGGCAGGTGGCGTGACGGTGGCGGTGTCGCCGTCGATCTGGACGTCGGCGTTCTCGATGTCGAGGGGCGGCAGCTGCGTGAGGTCGTCGGCGTCGACGCCTGTGTTGACGAGGTCGACAAAGCCCGCCGCCAGTCGCTGCTGCTCGGCCTCGTTCACGACACAAGCCAACACATCTCCACGGTGCCCGGCCCGAAGGCACATCGCAAACGTCGACACGGCCTTGCCCGGACCGCCGAGCTCGAGGTGGTCTGAGACGTTGGACCGTTCATTGAAGAACCATGTGCCCAAGGCGACAGTCGCAAACGCCCAGACCCCGGCGATCACGACGAGCGTGACGATCACTTTCGTTGGCCGTTTCATTGCTGAACTCCTCGACGAACAAGGTCATGTCTCCTCGGGCAAGCAGCCCGCTGGCCTTTGGAAGTCGCAAATCGCGACGTCACCTGACGTTCGTCCTTTGGGTCGAGCGGCCGGTTTTACGGCTCGACTTCCGCTGGTCGCGACGTCGCGGCGATGCCGGCGAGCAGGCCGCGAAAGGCGGCCGTTTGGTAGGCGTCCAGTGCCGCGTCGCGTGAGTCGAACTCGCCGTCGCGAACGCGGTTGGCCAGCGTGACCAGTTCGGCACGCATGGCCTGTGCCGCTTCGAGCTTGATGCTCGGCGAAATGAACGGGCGTCGGTCGATCCGGAAGGCACCGCGCTCGTCGCGAACAAACACGAGCCGGTTGGCGTCTTCGCCGATGAACGCGACGTCGTCTTCGAAGACGATCGACTCCGCCTGGTCGGCATGGCTGACGGGCAGCGGACGATCGCGCAGACCCTCGCCAAACTGACTGTTGAGCGCTCTGTCCAACGCCAGCTGGCCAGAGAGCAGCGTGAGCATGGGAAGAACCTCGTTGCGTTCTGACTCGCGGGATCCGAGCACGCGCGACGCCTCCTCGACAAACCCGGTCTCCAGAGCGCCGACGAAGCTCGTGGTCGCAAGGTCGACCTGCTTCACGGCCGTTCTGTGTTTCAACTCCTGGTACGCGAAACCGCCGACCATCGACACGACCGCAAGGACCGCGATGGCGATGATGCTGGGCTTGTGGAGCCGCGGCATCAGCTGGCCGGCCTTTCGAGGTAACCCTTCTGGCCAAAGTGATCGATCGCCTCCTGCACGCCGCGGAAGACCTTGGTCGCCGTTTCCGTGATGAACGGACTCGGCGGGCGATTGGGCATCCAGACGACGTAGACCTCCTTGCCGCCTTCCCAGGCGTGGTGCAGCTCGCGCTCGACGCCGCTTGAGAGGCCTGGGCCGCCGCCGGGGAGTTCGGGGACGAGGCTGACGATCATGTCGCTCTGGTCGACCATCTTGAAGTCGCGGGCGTAGATCTGGCCCATGATGTCGCCCGAGATGTCCAGCACCTGCTGCGTCGGCAGTGTCGTCGGACCCTCGGCCGCGTCGACCGTCACGGTCGGCTCACCGGCCTCCTTGGCGGCCTGGCCCTTGGTGTGGAGGACGAACTCGTCCACGTCGGCCGGGTCGAAGCAGATGAAGTGCTCGTACAGCGCCTCTTTGAACCGCTCAATCTCCGCCAGCGTGTCGGGCAGATCCATCACGTGCGTCATCGGGAACGACGGGTAGACCTTCTTGCGCCACGGTTCGAAAAGCAGCCGGTAGACCGTCTCGCTCGTGAGCTTCTCCCGGCCTCGGCTGATCATGTAGAAGTGGCCGTGACCCTTGTGGATGTTGGCCAGGATTTCGGTCGCGAGCAGTTCTTCCTCGCGCCAGACCATGATGTCCTTGAGCGTGTGGTCGATGCCGCCGTGGTCGCGGTCGAGGCGCTGGTGGACGCTCTCGGCGTTGTCGAGGAGCGTGAGGTAGACGTCCGGGTTGAACGCCTGCATCTGGTCGTAGTCGAAGGCACTGAACAGCCCGTGACGCCAGCGGAAGGTGGCGTGCGTGTTGACCAGCACGTGCTCGTGACGATCGGCGATCCGCAGGATTTCCTTGAAGACGGCCCGACGCAGCGTGTTGAGCCGAGTGATCGGCAAGTTCAGAATGCGGCCCTTGGGCACATCGGGGGCCTCGGCGTACATCATGTCGCCGACGTGGCAGACCGCCAGATCGTGTCCGCCGTTGGAGGCGTGCTGTTGAACCGCGTCGAGGTAGGGCTTTTTCTCAACGCCGACTTGCCCTGTGAAAATCGCTCGCATGAAGGACTCAGCGTAGCGACGAACCGACGTCAGCCGCGGATGAGTCGGTCGCGAAGGGCGGCCGCGCGTTCGTAACGCTCGCTGGCGACGCAGCGTTGGATGAGGCGGTCCAGGCGACGCTTCGGATCGCGCTCCACCACACGCCGAACCGCTGCCGCTGCCTGCCTGAGCGCGGCAAGCTCCTGCTGCCCGCCGCCGAAGCTGGCGCGGTGACGTTTGATGCGACGAATGCCCGAACGCAGAATCTGCAACGCTTCGTCCGATCGGCCTTCTGCGTTCGACCGAGCTGATTCGGCGCGAGCCCGCATCATCCACGCATACGGCAGCCACCGCATCGCATCGGCCACGACAGGTGTCGGTCCGAGCCGGCGAAGCTGGTCAATCGCCGCAAGATGATGGCCGGTGTCGCGGATGACGCGGTTCCACTCTTCCATCAGGAACCAGCCGAGATAGCGCCGCGCGACCAGCCGGGCCTCGCGATCGAGTCCGGCTGCCTGATCGTCCGTGAGCGATTCGGGTTGTTCGTTGCGCAGCCGTCGCAGCCACGTGACGTCACCCTCACGCGTGTCGGGCGGGCCATCGACGTCGAGCTGGACGAGTCCGGTGCCGCTTTCGACGCGGATCTGCATCTGCGGCCGACCTGCCAAGCCCGGAACGATCCGGGCCGCGAGCGACGTTCCCGGCCAGTCGGCGAGGATGCGACGCAGGTCGCGATGCGGCGAAGTGGCCAGGGCTTGACGATCCTTCGAGGTGGCCTTTGGCATAGCGTCGACCCGGTGCCCAAGGGGCGTTTGACCCCAGCCGGCAGCAGCGTCGTGCCGGCGTCGACCCGCAGGAATCCTTCCGCGGCGGCCGCGATGCTAACGGGCGATTCCGCCCGGCGCGCGTCCCGCGCCGGCGCGCAACATGTCGCCGGCGACGCTCCACTTTGCAACAAAAAACTGCTCCAGGCGAGCACCACAACACCTAGTTCAAGACGGCCAAAATGACCCAGGATGCTGTAGATCAAGCCGAGCCCGGGCCGGTCCAAGACCCAATCGTCTCGCCCCTGGCGCAAGACGACGACGTCGATTTGGCACGGCTGCACGATCGGCCGATCGTCATGAACTTCGCCGAACCCCAGGCCGAGTACAGCGCCCTCCACAAAGCCTGCGGCCTCATGGCCCGCGGCGACTTGGGCCTCGTCCAAGTCAAAGGCCGCGATGCCCTGACCTTCCTCAACAACCTCCTGACCAACGCCCTCGTCGGCAAGGAGTCGAAGCACCCGATGCCGACCGGCACGGGCTGCTACAGCTTCTTCCTCAACCTCAAGGGCCGGGTCGTCGCAGACGCGTCGGTCTTGCGGATCGACGACGAGACCGTTTGGCTTCTGACGAGCCGCCCGCTTGCGGCGACGCTGGCCGAGGCGCTGGATCGCTACCGCTTCACCGAAAAGGCCGCCTTCAGCGTGATCTCGGACGATCACTATGTGCTTTCGCTCCTCGGCCCAGACTGCCACGCCATCCTGGAAAGCGGCGCGGACGTCGCTCCGGCGTTTCGGGCTCGTCCGGATGACTTCCCGGCCACCAGCTTCAACGCCGTGTCGTCGACAAAGCTCGGTGGGCAGCCGGTTGTCGCCATCACCGACGACAGCCTCGGCCGGCCGGGCGTCCACCTGATCGTCCCCATCACCGCCGCCGCCTCGATCTGGAACGACCTGACGACCCGCTTTGGCCAAACGCTCGACGACCGGCAGTTCGGCCAGCGTCGCTTGCGTCCCGTCGGCTGGGGCATGTTCAACGCCGTCCGCATCGAGGCCGGTCTTCCGCTACTGGGCGTCGACTTCGCCCTGGCCGAGCCGAGCAAGCCGGGTCGAGCCAAGGCCGGTGATGACACGCCCGAGCAGAAGGGCGGCGTCCTCCCAGCAGAAACCGGCCCACTCTTCGACCGCGCCGTCAGCGTCGTCGGCGGCTGCTACCTCGGCCAGGAGGTCGTCGCCCGCATGCACGCCCGACAGGTCCAGGCCAAGAACCTCGTCGGCCTGCGCATGACCGAAGACGCATTGCCCGGTGCCGGCGCGCCCGTCGAGCTGAACGACCAGCAGATCGGCATCGTCACCAGCAGCACGCTCTCGCCGATCCTGTCGATGGCCAGCATCGCCCTGGCGACGATCAAGCGGCCGCACTTCGAGGTCGGAAAGACCGTCACCGTCCCTGCCGAAGGCCGACGCGTGTCGGCGGAGGTGGTCGAACTGCCGTTCGTGCAGGCGTAGCGGTAGCGTCTTTCGATGACTCGGCTGTTGGCTTCGCTGCTATTTCTGTCCCTTGCCGGCTGCGCGTCTGAGTCGCGATTCGCGATGGGCATGCCGGACGATGCGGAGCAACCACTGATGCCGGTTTGGTCCGTCATCGGCACAAGCGTCCAGCAGCGAGACATCCGCGCCGCCGTCATCGGCACGCCCGCCGCGACGGCGGACGAGGTCGTTCTGGTCGTCGGCGGCATCCACGGCAACGAGCAGGCCGGCATCGCGCTGGCCGAGCGACTGCTGGACGAAGCCTCCCGCGGCGACTGGCTCGGCAACCGTCACCTCGTCGTCGTCCCTGTGCTGAACCCGGACGGCGTCGCGAGCAACACGCGGCGCAACGCGCGCAACGTCGACCTCAACCGCAACTGGCCCAGCACGAATCGCATCGACCAGGCGAGCAACAGCGGCCCCGCACCTCTGAGCGAGCCCGAGTCCGCGGCCCTGGCAGCCCTCATCGAAGAGGTCCGGCCCGATCGCGTGCTGACGCTGCATCAGCCGCTCTCCTGCGTCGACTGGGACGGCCCGGCCGAGTCCCTCGCCCGCCGCATGTCCGCCGCCTGCGGCCTCCCCGCCAAAAAGCTCGGCGGCCGCCCCGGCAGCATGGGCAGCTACCTCGGCCTCGACCTCGGCACGCCAATCATCACCCTCGAACTCCCCCGCTCCGCCGACCAACAACCCCCCGCCGCCCGCTGGACCACCTACGGCCCCGCCCTCCGCCTCTTCGTCGAAGGGTGACGGAGTGGTGCCCACGACCGCGTCATATTCCCGCCGCATCGCCTTCGCTGAGTGCGCGGTAGGTCGTGCTTCAGCACGAGGCGTAATTTCCGTCGAACCCCGCCGTGGTGCGGAAGCAAGGCCAAGGCAATCACGTCCCCGCCTATGGCTCCCGCCCCTCCAACGCCGCCAGCTTTGCCTTTCCCTCTCTAGGCAGGATTGCCATCATGCCCGCCCGAACGGCCTCTGCTGCATCGTCGCCCGCTACGTCGCGAGCTACGCCAACAGGATTGCCGTCGACCGCGAGCAGATTAGCGGCCGTTGCATCGACGTTCATACCGGTCGGACCGTAGAGGCGTAAAAGTATGCAGAGCGCTTTCGTAAAGCTCATTCTAGCCTCGCGATGATCTCCACGAGCCGCATGAACGGAAGCGATACTATTAATGCCGGTAGTCACATTTGAATGCATCTCGCCGAAGTATGTGCTGAAAACACGCTCAGATCTAACAAAACAGTCTAATGCGTCGTCAAGATGCCCCTGCAACATGAATATGTCGCCAATATTGTTTATTCGTGTTGCCACATTTGGATGACTGTCGCCAAACGCAGCACGATCGATTCTCTCGGCTTCGCGAAAATTTGACATGGCGACGTCCAGATGTCCGCTCGCTCGCCAAGCTGTCGCGACGTTATTCGCCGCGATTGCTATGCTCGGATGGTTGTTGCCGAATGCTGCACGAAAAAGCTGCTCGGCTTCGCAATAAGCAGCCAGCGCATCTTCGTGCTTCCCTAGGAGCAGCAGGGCTCTGCCGACGTTGCCCAGTCGAATTGCCACGTTCGTGTGGCTGCTTCCAAAGACTACGCGATCGATCCGCTCGGCTTCACTGAACGCTTTTAAAGCTCCATCGGCATCACCGCGTGCTAGCAGAACGCTGCCAATATTGTTGACACAGACTGCGACGTTCTGGTGGTTGTTGCCGAATGCGGCACGTTCGACGCACTCAGCTTCGCGGAAAGCCACCAAGGCATTTGGGAGGTCATCTAGCTCTCGCAGCACGCCACCGATGTTGTTGATCGCCATCCCTAGGTTACGCCGATCTACGCCGGTCGCGAGGCGGAGAATTCGCTCGCTCTCTCGATACAAGACCAAGGCTCCGCTGAGATCACGAAGGGCGTGAAGCACGCCACCGGCGTTGTTGACGTCTTGCGCAACTAGGTGGTGGTCATCACCGAAAGCAACGCGGTCGATGCGCTCAGCCTCGCTGAAGAGCTTAAGTGCATCTCGCAGACGATGGTGAACACGCTGAGCGTGGTAACCGACCAGATTGCAGAGTATCGCCCATTCGAAGGCGATATGACGTCCGAGATTTTGACGGATCAATGCTGAAGCATGCCGGGAGACGTTGTCGAGAATATCACCGCGAGTAGCGTTTGCAACTGGGTTATTGGTGAAGACACCAATCAAATGGTTGCGCAGGTTGTGTGCGCTCCGCCCAACAAGCTGTCGCCCTTGCTTCGTAGCGACGAGACGGGCCTTGACGATCTGCTGGGACAGGCCGTGGATGTCGACGGCCGCGGCATCGTTGGCCGTGGCGCGGAGAACGGAGACGTCGACGAGGCGGTTGAGTTGCTTGCGGGCCTCGCGGGGCTCGACGTCGGGGACGGCGGCGTGAAGAAGGTCGCGGGGGATCGCTCGCGGGTCGAGCAGCGACGCGGCGGCAAGGAGACGCTGGCGGAGACGGTCGGCGTCGTTCTCGGGCTGGCCGAGGGTCGGGAGGTGGAGCATCAGCGTCGCGGCCACGCCGCGGCGGTAGCGGGGGTCGACGTCCCGCGGGTCGACATCGCCTAGCAGTCCCTCGTCCTCTCCGATCGGCGCACGTTCGAGTTCGGCCAGCAGAGCCGCGGGGGAAAGGTCGGGGTTCTCCCGGAGGTAGCTGTTGGCAAGCGCGACGGCGAGGGCGTGGCGATGAAGGTAGCCGGTGACGGCGTCGAGCGCGGCGTCGTGCTCATCGCCAGCGAGGTCGCCCCGCTTCTGGCGAAGCAGGGCGCGGGCGTCATAGGCGTTGAGAACGTCGAGCGGGAAGGTCCGGAAGCCGCCGGCGGTGGCGGCGTTGCGGCGGGTCGTGACGAGCAGCCGGGCCGGGTCGGCGAGGGCATACTGCTGCCGAGCGGCGGCGAGGTCGGGCACGTCGTCGAGGACGAGCAGGTGTTGCTTGGCGGAGAGAGCCCGGGCCACGGCGGCGGCGACGGCCTCGGACTCTTGCGGTGGCGTCACGCCGAGGGCGATCAGGACGTGGCGCCCGTCGCGGTCCGCGTTGGCAGCGGAGGAGGCGTCGACAAACCATACGCCGTCTTAGTGCTTCGACCCGCGCTCGAAGGGGCCGTGGAGATAGGCGTACTCGACAGCGAGCTGCGACTTGCCGAAGCCGCCGTCGCCGGAGACGGCGTGGAAGACGGCGACGTCCTCGCCGCCGACGAGGGCGGCGTGGAGGTCGTCGAGTTCCCGCGTGCGGCCGACGAAGTCGTCGTTGCGGGAGACGCCGGCGGACGGGAAGTTGGACGGGTCGCCGGGCTCAGGAGTGGCTGCGGCATAGTTGTGGTAGTGAATGCCGCCCTCATTCTTGTCGACCGCCGTGGCGTTTTTCGCCTGCTGGTGACCGACCAACGGTGCCGGGTTTGTGCCCTCGTTCACACCGCCCCCTTTCTCTATGACTGATGGATGCCGCCGTAGTTATTTTGGATGATGTTGACGTTCTTGGCGTCGATTCGCCCGACGAGCTGCCGGACACCTGCTTCGGCCGCTTGATCGTCTTTCAGCAGTTCGACGACCCGCTTTGCGACGGCTCCGTCGGCGAGGAACCGCTCGGCGAGCTCGACGGGCAGGTCCTCCTTGGCCGGGTCGTCCGTCCAGCCGAGAGCGTTCTTGACCTTGCTCCAAAGGCTCTTGCCGGCCTCGCCGCCAAAGCCCTCAATCACCTTGACGCCGAGCGTCGTCGCTGCACCGGTGAGTGCTGCCAGAGTCACAGGTTCCATGTCGCCTTCCAGAGTCGGTTACGCGCTTGTGGCGAAGATCGACCCACTGCCGACACCGCCCGTGTGCGATTGTACGCAACGAGTTCACTACATCGCGAAACGACGGTCGTCCGACTAGCTGGTTGAGAACGCCTGGAAGTCAGCCATACCTCAGACAGCGGAGAGGAGAGGATTCGAACCTCCGGTACCGGTTTCCCAGTACGACGCTTTAGCAAAGCGTTGCCTTAAGCCACTCGGCCACCTCTCCGGGGTGGTCGCGATGGTAGTCGTCGGTCGACACCCGGGGCAAGTCGATCACTCACGACGGTCGTCGGCGTCGTAGGCCTGTTGGGTGCCGGGGAGGCGTCGCTCGAAACGCTCGACGTGGGTGGATCGGCCGGTAGATTCGTCGATGTCGGCCAGGACGCCAGAGAGGCGGACGTCGCCGGTGGCGACTTCGAAGTGCTGTGGGATTTGCCGGGTCATCCAGCTCAGGACGGCTTCCTTCTTTCGGCCCAGGACCGAGTCGTACGGGCCGGTCATGCCGACGTCAGTGATGTAGGCGGTGTGCTTGTTGAGGATCGTCGCGTCGGCCGTGGGAATGTGCGTGTGCGTGCCGAAGACGAGCGATGTGCGTCCGGCCAGGTGCCAGCCCATCGCCTGCTTTTCGCTGGTCGCTTCGGCGTGGACGTCGCAGACGATGACCTTCACGTCGTTGGGCATCGCAGCGATGACGCGGTCAGCGGACTCGAACGGATCGCCGCCGGGCAGGCTGCTCATGAAGAGCCGGCCACTGACGGCGAAGACGCCGATCTTGATCTCGCGGCCCGCGACGCTGGTCGGAATGACGACGAACGGCCGGCCGTGGCCACGCGCGCTGAGGTTGGCGGGCCGGAGGATGCGGGACGAGTCGTCGAGCGTCTTGAGGATCTCTGCCCGCTTGTGGAAGTGATCGCCCAGCGTCACGCACCCGACGCCGGCTTCGCGGAGGGATTGAAAAATCTTGGGCGTGATGCCACTTCCCGCCGCGGCGTTCTCGCCGTTGGCGATGACGAAGTCGATCTTCTCGTCGCGGATGACGCCCGGCAGGAGTTCTGCGACCGCACGTCGGCCTGGGCGTCCGACGATGTCACCGAGGGCGAGGATCCGCATGAGTGGAGAGGGACTAGGGACCAGGGACTAGGCGCTAGGGCAGAGGTGACACCTAGTCCCTAATCCCTAGCGCCTCGCGCCCTACTTACTCACACGTTCGATGTAGGAGCCGTCGTCGGTGTTGAACTTGATGACGTCGCCGGGGTTGATGAAGGGCGGGACCTTGACGTTTCGGCCGGTTTCGGTGGTGGCGTCTTTGAGCTGGTTGGTCGCGGTGGCGCCCTTGATGGCCGGGGGCGTGTCGGTGACGGTCTGCTCGACGACCTTGGGCAGTTCGTAGCTGACCATGTTGCCGTCGTGGTAGAGGGCCGACATCTGCGTGTTGGGCGTCAGGTAGAGCGCATCATCGCCGAGGACGTCCTTGGGGATGGACGGCTGGTCGTAGGTCTCGGTGTCCATGAAAACGAGGTTGTCGCCTTCGTCGTAGAGGAACTCGACGGTGCGGCGGTCAAGGTTGACGGTCTCGATGTTGTCGGTCGCGCCGACGCGCTTGTCTTGGATGGTGCCCTTCTTCACGTCGCGCAGCTTGAACTGCACCTTGGCCCGCAGGTTGCCGGGCGTGTTGTGGTCGGCGTTGGTAACGACGTAAAGCGTGCCGTCGATGATGACGGCCTGACCGCGGCGGATGTCGGAGGCGCGCATGAAGTGGTGGCTGGTTGCTGGTGACTTGAAACTCGGGCCGGAGGGCACGCTAGGAGGCGTCTGATCCCAGTTACAAGTCACCAGTTCACGAGGTACGCTGACGGCTATGCACCAGGTCAAGCTCTTCAAAGGCGTCGAGGCTGAGCCGCATCCGTTGGAGGATCGCATCAATGAATGGCTGCGGACCAGCGGGGCCAAGGTCGTGCAGATCACCGGCAATATCGCGCCCCAATCGCCAAAGGGAGACGACACGGCCGGCGTCGGTAGCAAGGGGTTCGGCACGAGCGACATTCTGGTCATCGTGCTCTACGAGCCGGCGGGTGAGGCGTCGGAAGCGGGAAGTGATTCGCGACCTGCCGCGGGGTTCGAGTAGGGTTCTGGCCGTGACCGTTGGCCCCAGCGAGCAGAAGCTTCCAGTGCCGACGGGGTTGTCCGTCGGGGCGTCGGTGTCGCTGGTCGCGTTGGTCGTGGCCAACCTTGTGCCGCTGGTGGGCGTGGCACTATTCGGGTGGGACGTGCGTCAGATTCTGCTGCTCTACTGGGCGGAGAACGTGGTCGTGGCGTTCTGGGCGGCGATGCGGATGGCTCGCGTCGGCGGGATCGGGGCGGTGCCGCTCATCGGGTTCTTCGCGGTGCACTTCGGCATCTTCACGTTCGTGCACGGCGTGTTCGTCGGCGTGCTGACGTCTTTGGACGAGATGCAAGGTGGGTTTCCATCGCCGGTGGCTTTGCTGGGCGAGGTGCCGGGGCTTGCCTTGTTCGGGCTGTTCCTGAGCCACGGCGTGTCGTTCTTCGGCAATTTCCTCCTCGGCGGCGAGTGGCGGACGGCGGAGCTGAAAGAGGAGATGGCCCGGCCTTATCCGCGGATGATCGTCCTGCACGTGGCGATCGTGATGTCGGGCATGTTCGTCGTCGTCTTGGGGCAGCCGACGGCACTGCTGATGCTGCTGGTCGTCCTCAAGATCGGCCTCGACGTCGTGGCCCATCGCAGGTCGCACCGCAAACGCGTCACGTCAGATTTCGACACGCGTCAGGATCAACCAGGTGGCGACGGCAACGACTAACAACAGGCCGACGAGTGCAAACCAGGGCCACACCGTGCGCCACCAGCCGATGCGGTCGGCCTGCTGCTCGATCTCGACCACGAAGCTGCCGGGGACGTCGATGCGCCCGAACGCATGGGCGAGCTGACGGAGCGGCGTTTCGGAGCTGCCGCTGAGCAACTTCAGCGCGTCGATCGCGGCCGTGCGATGGCCACTGGCGGCGGTCACGCTGCAGTCCATGGCGATGCCGATCTGGCGATCGGTGAGGCTGGCACCGGCGCTGAGCAGCGTCGCTTCCTGCTGCTGGCGCGGCAGTTTGCGGAACGCCGCAATCGTCGCGCGGTGGCTCGGCGAATCGTCGTCGTGGGCGAGTGGGTCGTCACGCCCCGGCTCGTCCGCGTCGCGTAGCTCCAGAATCGTGTGATGGCGGAGCCAACGCGTGGCATCGTCCATGTCCGTCCACTCGGTCGAGGCCTCGCCGGCGAGCCTTGTGATGTGGCGTAGGGCACGCGTCGCGTCGTTGTGGGTCGGCGTGAACGCGACGGCCAGACGCCAGATGAACGGCAGATGCGTCGAGAGCGATCCCTTGAGCAGCTCGCGTGGCGTGTGCGGCATGAGTCAGTCCGTCAAACGCAAGCTGGACGCGCGAACACACGTGCCGTCGATGATCGGCAGCCCGGCCGGGCTGACGCCGTCGAAAGTGCCCGTGGTCGCATCCGGATCGGCAACCACACGCCGGCCGACCCACGCCAGGCCGTCGCGGAAGGACGCAGCGTGGTCCGCCCAGCCTCGATCGGGCGTTGTCGACCAGCGAGCCACGTCGCGTCCAAGCGCCGCCAGCACGTCGAGCCGATTGCGCCCGATGGCCGAGCGTCCCTCGGGCCAGTCGGCTTCACGAACGGTGTTGATGCCCACGCCGACGAGGTCGTGGCTGTCGACGTGTTCGCAGAGGATGCCGCCGATCTTGTCGTCGCCGACGAGCAGGTCGTTGGGCCACTTGATGGTCGCGTCGACGTCCAGCGACAGCAGGGCCTCGCGAACCAGCACACCGGCCGAGAGGCTCATGGTCCCGGGTGGTGACGCGTCGCTGCGGATGCAGAATGTCACCGTGACGCCCGTCGGCTGGCCGGCTTCGACGCTGGACCACCCGCGAAGTCGCCTGCCGCGTCCAGCCAGCTGACGATCCGCGACGACGGCCAACTTGCGGTCCGTCAGGCGATCCCGCACGAGATCGGCGGCGAGATTGCTGGTGCTGTCGACGTCGCGTCGGAAGACCACGTCCCAGTCGGGCAGGGCGTTTGTTGCAAGGTCTTGCGTCAGAGACCCGATGACGGCGGCGTGCCGGTCCGGGTTCTCGGACCTTGTCGGGCGGGATGGGCCTTTGACATGCGTCTGCACGGGGCGTTAACGTACGCCTCCCCGCGTTCGACCGCCAAGGGTCGGACCATCCCGCCGACAGCCGTTTGCTTTGCGCGTCTTGCGTGGCACGGCCTAGCCATCTGGCCTGATCGAAGGAGTCGCATGACCCGCAACCCAGCCGCCCGTCGTTCTCTTCGTCGCCTTGCCGGCCGACTCGTGCTCACCGCTACCGTCGCGTTCGGCGGTTTCGTCACGATGGGCACAGTCTCGGGCTGCACGACCGGCCCGGGTGCGGGCGAGATCACCGCCACGCCGGTCTTCGGCACCCGCGAGCGCTTCAGCCGCATTGGCCGCAACATCGACATCGAGGCCAAGATGCTCAACGACGACCTCGACAACCTGCTGCTTCTGCGTCCCGTCACGGGCCTGACCCCGTGGCAGGTGCCCTGATCGGGTGCTCGTGGATCGGGTCTCCGGTCTGAGCCTTCACAGCCGGCACTTCGACGCCGAAGCGGTAGCTTCGGGTTCTGGGCTCAAACGCTCCGAAACCCGAAGCTTCCGCTTTGGCGTCTTTCGCTTACGACAACCAGTTTCGGAACGAGTCCTCGACCGTGTTCAGTCCGATCCCTGCTCGCCACGAATCTTCTCGACGATCTCTGCAAGCTCTGACGCGGGGACGGCGTAGGTCTTCACGCGTCCGGCGCGGGCGATGTTGATACCCAGGAGATCGCCGCGGGCGTTGATGACGGGGCCGCCCATGCGATTCGGCGGAAGAACGGTGTCGTGCTGGATCACGGCGGGAAAGTCGCTGCTGCGTCGGCTGAACGTCGAACCGCCGATGAAGTTCTGGAAGCGTGCTTGCTGTGACGCGCGGATGCCGCCGAGGCGAACTTCGACGTCGACGGGCAGTCCATCGCGAATGAGGCCAAGCTTCACACGATCGCCGGCCCGGAAGTTGTCGAGCTTGGCGTTGAGCTCTTGAATCTGTGTGATCGGCGTGCCCTCGACGGTCGTCACGAGGTCGCCAACCTTGACGCCCGCTTCTTGTGCAGGGCTGAGCGCAAAAACGCGATTGACGTCGAGCCCGCGCACCGCGTCGGTGATCGTCACGCCGAGCTGCCCACGCTGAAGCCGCACCGGTCGGACAGCCGCTTCGCCGTCACGGACGATCGTCAGGTTGAAGACCGCACTGGGCCGATCGAGCCGAAGCTCGTTGACGAACTGCTGCCGGCTTTCGATGTCGACGTTGTCCCGTGCGATGATCAGATCGCCGGGACGAATGCCCGCCTGCCACGCCGCACCACCGCGACGGACCGATCGCACTGGCAGCCCGTCGATCGCCTGCGCCCGCGTGCCGATGCCCAGGCGAAGGCCCTCGCGTTCGATCTCGCGAAGCTTGCCGACGCTGACGTTGCCGATCGCGAGTGCTCCGCCGACGTCGGGTCCGAGGCCGTCCGGGTCGGGCTCGACACTGACGAGCCACGTCCCAGCCGCAGGCGGCGCGTCGGCGAGGTTGCCGAGTGGGACGAACGGGACGCGAAGGCCATTCGGCGCGGCCAGTTGCAGCAGGGCGATATCGAACTCGGCATCGGTGCCGATGAGGTCGAGTGCGAGAAAGCCGCGATCGTTGTCCTTGGGGAACAGGTCGGCGGCAACGAGGCCGTTGAGCTCGCTGGCCTTGGTGACCAGCAGGCCGTCGTCCGAGACGAGCAGGCCGAGCGCGACTTGCTCGCCATCGGCTTCGCCGCCGACACCGACGAGCGAGACCGTCGCCGCTGATGTGTTCGCGGCCGCCGAGGCGAACGCCTCGCGCAGGGCGGAGCTGTTCTTGACCAGCCCGTCCGACGTCTGAGCCGACGCCTGCACCGCCAGACCCGCGGCGGCAAAAGCGAAGAGAAACTTGGTCAGGTCCTTCAACATCGAAAATCGAAAGGTCAGCGTGCTTCCTCTAATTCCTGCAGTTCGTCCGCCGATGCCAGTTGCAGCCGGATGCGGCGTGCTTCCTCGCCTGGCGAGGCGACTTGGAGCGTGATCATGTCGCCAGGTCGGCCATTCGCGAGCGCCTGCTGAACCTGCCTGAAGTCGTAGATGCGTTGCCCGCGAAGCGAGACAATTCGGTCGCCAGGACGAATGCCCGCCTCGTCTGCGGGGCTGCCGGGCGTGACACCACCGATGACCGCTGCATCCCCGCCGCTGAAGCTGTTGTTCAGATTCACGCCCATCAACCCGCGGTAGGGCCGACTCTGCGGCGCGGAGCGGTCCGAGCCGTCGCGATCGAAACCGGCGAGCGTGACCGACACGTCTCTGACAACGCCGCTCTGGTCGACAACGCGATACTGCACGCTCTGGCCAACGCGGAACGTTGGTCGCAGGGCGAGGAGATCGGTCTCGGACTCGATCTCTGCATCGCCGACTGCCACGATCCGATCGCCAATTCTGATCTCCGCCGTGGCAGCCGGTGAGCCGTCGACGACCATGCGGACGGTGGCACCGGGGCGACCGTCGCTGCCGACGCCCGAGCCGTCTCCTTCGCGAGAGCCGTCGTCGTTGCCGCGTGACGGTCCTAGGTCGAGCCGGATGCCGTCGTCGGCGACCTGCATGCGCATCCAATTCGGCAGGCGAATTCCGCCCGTGTCACGCCCGACACGCATCGGCTGCCAGTTGTCGATGAACCGGTCGATCGGAATGTGCACGTTCCCGGCCAACACGTTGGTCCCGATCCGCTGCTGCCCGATGCGACTGTGGATGCCGACGAGGCGGCCCTCCAGATCGAACAGCGGCCCTCCCGAATCGCCACCGACGAGCGTGTTGTCGCTCTGGAGCACGCTGTCCGTCACACGATTCAGCCGGCCGACGCGGACGACGGGCGGTCGCTGCTCCTGGAAGCCGGCGGGATGACCTGTTGCCACGGTCCACGTGCCGGTCTCCAAGTCGTCGCTCGTGCCAATCTCGGCAAAGTCGAACGGAACGGGCGCGTCGGAGTCATCGATGATGGCCATGCCGGCATCGAGCGATCGGACCCGGCCGAGCGTTCGTCCGCGGTAGGTCGTCCCGTCGGGCATGATGAACGCGACGGGCGAGTTGGGCTGATTGATGACGTGCGCTGCCGTCAGGACGAGGCCGTCGGGCGAGACGATGACGCCGCTCCCCTGGCCGTTGGACAGCCGCAGGGCGACGGTCGTCGGAATCGCCTTTTCGACCGTGGCCAGGATCTGCTGTTCGAGCTCCAGCACCTCTTCGACGGTGTCGGGCGTGTCCGTGAACCGCCGCTCACGCGACTGAACGGTCGGCAGCTCGACCTCGTCCTCGGCGGCCACCGTGGCGGTGACAGCCTTCAGCGCCGCCTTGCTCTGAACCTGCCGGGCGGTCGCGGACATCAGCACCAGTGCGAGTGCGAGCCCCATCGGTACCGCCGCGACGACGAAGCCCACGACCAATCGCCCGAGGAACGCGACGACAAGACCGTTGGACGCACGCGTTCGCGGCGTTGGCTCTTGGGAGAAGGCGTGACGTCCTTCCGAAGCTTTCTGCGTCGGCCACATACCGTCGAAGAGTAACCGGCGGCGGCCCATCTGGTTGCGGGCAAAATGTGCGAAATGTGTGTCCGCCCGAAAAGAACGCCTCAAGGCAGTCGGCGTATGTTTGGTAGCTGATGCCCGCCGTCGCCGCGACATCTGGTACCACCCCACGCCGCCAGGCCACCGCGGTGGTCGAGCGGGAAGAGGTCAGCTTCGACAAGGTGCGCGTCAAGCTGGCCGTCCTGGCCGATGCGGCGAAGTACGACGCCTCATGCAGCTCCAGCGGCATCAAGCGCAAAGGACGCGACGACGGACTCGGCAGTGCCAACGGCACCGGCATCTGCCACAGCTACACGCCCGACGGCCGATGCGTGTCGCTCCTGAAGATTCTGCTGACCAACTACTGCATCTACGACTGCCAGTACTGCGTCAACCGCGTCAGCAGCGACGTCGAGCGACAGCGATTCAGCGTGGAAGAGGTCGTCCAGCTCACGCTCGAGTTCTACCGCCGCAACTACATCGAAGGGCTGTTCCTCAGCAGCGGCATCATCAAGAGCGTCGACTACACGATGGAGCAGCTCATCGAGGTCGCCAGGCGGCTTCGCGTGGAGCACAAGTTCCGCGGCTACATCCATCTCAAGGCGGTGCCCAAGGCGTCGCCTGAGCTGATGGCCAAGGCAGGTCTCTACGCCGATCGGCTCAGCGCGAACATCGAGCTGCCGACGGATGGCGATTTGAAACAGCTGGCCCCTGAGAAAAAGCTGGTCGATGCCGAAGACACGATGTCCGACATCAAGGGCGGCATCGACGAAGCCAAGGCCGACCGCAAGGCCCCGCGTTTCGCTGCGGCCGGGCAGTCGACGCAGATGATCGTCGGTGCCACGCCAACGCCCGACCGCGAGATCATCAAGACCGCCGGCAGCCTCTACAAGCGTCACGACCTCCGCCGCGTCTATTACACGGCCTTCAGCCCGATTCCATACGGCGACGCCCGTCTGCCCCTCGTCCAGCCGCCGCTGGTTCGAGAGCATCGGCTGTATCAAAGCGACTGGCTGATGCGGTTCTACGGGTTCCGCGCCGAGGAGATCACGACGCCCGAGCAGCCGACGCTGGACCTAGAGATCGACCCGAAGCTGGCGTGGGCGCTGCGGAATCGGCACCTGTTCCCCGTCGACCTGAACCGGGCCGCGAAGTGGCGACTCCTCCGCGTCCCGGGTCTGGGGCAGCGGACGGTGCAGCGTTTGCTCCGCGTGCGACGACACCACGCGATTCGCCTGGACGACCTGAGTCGGCTCAACATCCCGATGAGAAAGGTCCGCCCCTGGGTGACGGCCGTCGATCACAACCCCGCGACGCGGCTCCTGGACGATGACGCGCTCCGCGATCGATTCGTTCCAAAGCAGAAGCAGCTCAGTCTGTTTTGAGTCGAGCTATCTATAGCTCATCACTTCCTCGATGAGCCGCTGTGCAAACGCAGCCTTGTCCGAGGAAGGCACGTCGACGCTGCTGCCGTCGTGTCGGAAGATCGTCGCGGCCACTTCGTGGGCGTCGAGCGTCGCGATCGGGTTGTAGACGAGCAGATCGCAGTTCTTGCGGACGAGCTTTTCACGTGCCCGCCCGCGTGCCTCCGGCGTGTCGTCGTCGAGGCTGAACCCGACGAGCGTCTGATCCGCCCGCTTGCAAGCACCGGCGGCAGCGAGGATGTCCTCGGTCGGCTCCAGTTCCAGCGTCATCCGGGCCCCGCGTCGCAGTTTCTGATCGCTCACCACCTTTGGCCGAAAGTCCGCCACCGCCGCCGCCATCACGAGTGCGTCGAACGTCGGCCAGCGTTCCAAGACCGCGTCGTGCATCTGGCGCGTCGTCTCGACACGGACCGCCTCGACGTTCTTCGGCAACGCCACACTCACGCTCCCGGCAATCAGCGTCACCTCATGCCCCGCCTCCACCGCCGCCGCGGCGATGGCGACGCCCATCCGCCCGCTCGACCGGTTGCCGAGGTAGCGAACCGCATCCACAGGCTCCCGCGTCCCGCCGGCGGTGATGAGGGTCTTCACAGGCCGACCTTATTGCCGCACTCCGGACACACGCCGCTTGCGTTGCCGGTGAGGTTGTAGCCGCAGGAGTCGCAGTGACGTGCGAGACGGCTTCTTACTGCACGAGTGATTCTCGGTCTCGCGAGTGTTTGCAGTGCCCACACGGTGACGAGCACGATCGTCATCAGGCAAAGAACCAGCGCGATGCCATGATCCAACCAGCTTGGCAGGAAGGCCTCGACAACTCCCAACACCGTCAGACTGCCTGAAACCGCCAACAGCATCGAAATGCAAAGGTAGTTTCGTATCCACCAGGGGCACGTCTCTACGGCCCTTCGATAGATGGCTTCGCGTCTTGAACGGGGGAGCGATTGAAGCTCGGGGAACATCTTCGCAAGCTTGTCGGGCCTCGGAACCAAGAGCAGCCAAGGCGAACGTTGTATGGCGTCGAGCCTCACCGCGATGATCTGGGAAGACGATCTTCAGGTGCTTGAGCACCCAGGCCAATTGCCGCTGCTGCTGTCAAGACAGACAGCGTGTCTGCCAGCCGGCCCGCCCCGTCGTTCCGACAAGCCAGCCACCCGCTCTCCGGCCCGACAAAGCCAACGCCGCGAGCCTTCAGCTTCTCGACCGCCTCCTGAGTAGCGGGGTTGGCCCACATGCGGTCGTTCATGCCGGGGGCCATGAGGATCGGGCAGGCGGCGGCGGCGACGAGGAGGCTGACGACGTCGTCGCACAGGCCCGCCGCGCACTTGCAGAGCAGGTGCATCGTGGCCGGGGCGACGATCATCAGATCGGCCTGTTCCGTCAGCTTGATGTGCTGCGTGTCGGCCGCGTCGACCTGGTTCCAGATGCCCGTGTGCACCGGCCGCTGCGTGATCGCTTCGAACGTCAGCGGTGTGACGAACTTCTGGGCGGCGTCGGTCATGGCGACGGTCACGCCGACGTCCGCCTGGACGAGTTTGCTGACGAGGTCGCACACCTTGTAAGCCGCAATCCCGCCACCGACGCCGACGACGATTTCCTTGCCGGCGAGCGATGAGAGGTCGGGCGGAGCGTCGGACACATTGCAAGTCTACATCAGCACCGCAGCTAGGTTGTCGCATCGAGCGCGAGACGACCATCTTCGCCGTCGCGACGTCGCCGGGTGTGGCGGAGCGGGCGATCGTGCGGACGAGCGGGCCGCGGGCGATCGCGGTTGCGGAGGAGTTGGTCGGGCAAGTCGAGCCGCGGCGTGCAATGGAGGTCCGGCTTCGGCTGGCGGAGTGCGACGTCCCGGGGGAGGTCTACGCGTTCGCCGGACCGCGGAGTCACACCGGGGAGGACGTGGTCGAGTACCACGTGGCGGGCGGGGCGTTGATCGCGGGACTGCTGACCGAGCAACTCAAATCGCTCGGCCTCGTCGACGCCGCACCGGGTGAGTTCACGGCC
This sequence comes from Planctomycetota bacterium, assembly GCA_038746835.1. Taxonomy (NCBI): domain Bacteria; kingdom Pseudomonadati; phylum Planctomycetota; species Planctomycetota bacterium. The sequence goes on from JBCDKH010000018.1 coordinate 21,959, forward strand.
CGCGCGTTCCTGAATGGCAAGGTCTCGCTCGACCAGGCCGAGGCGGTCCAGGCGACGATCGCGGCGGAGTCGGACGCGGAACTCGTCGCTGCCGAACGACTCCGGCGTGGCGAGCTGGGGCGTCTGCTCGAAGGGCCGACGGATGCGATCGCGAGACTGCTCGCCATGGCGGAAGCGGCGATCGATTTCTCGGCTGAGCCCGACGTCACGCCGATGCCGCCGGACGACGCTCTGCGCGACGTCGCTGCCGTGCGGTCGGAGCTGGCGTCGCTCGTGGAAGGCAACCGAAGACGGTCGGCCGACGTGCTGCCGAGCGTCGTCCTCGTCGGCCTGCCCAACGCTGGCAAGAGCACGCTCTTCAACGCGTTGGTCGGCAGCGAGCGCGTCGTCGCGTCCGACATGCCCGGCACCACACGCGATGGCATCTCGGCCGACGTGGACCTGGGCGGCGTCCGCGTGCACCTCGTCGACCTGCCGGGGATTGCAACGTTCGACGACGCCCTCGATCAGGAGGCTGCCGACCTCGCCCGTCAGCGAGCTGCGTCGGCCGACGTCGTGGTGCTTGTCCGCGACGCGACGCAGCCGGCATCGCTCGACGTGCGACACGACCTCGTCGTCCAGACCAAGGCCGACCTGCTGGACGATCCGCCCGGCGATGCCGTCTCTGCGACGACCGGCGCCGGCATCGACCCGCTCCGCAATCGGCTCCGCGATGCGGCCATCCGGTCGTCGGGCGTTCGAGTCGTGCTCAACGAGCGGCACCAGGCCTGCGTCGCACGTGCGATCGACGCGTTGGACGAGGCGTCGCAGGCACTCTCCGATGAGCTGGGCGACGAGGTCGTCGCACTTGCGCTGCGCGACGCGCTCGACGCGGTTGGTGAGGTGACGGGCGTCGTCACACCCGACGACGTGCTGGGCCGCATCTTCAGCGGGTTCTGTGTCGGGAAGTGATTCCCGGGAGATCGAGACGTCGGTTCGTCGCCACTTCCGACCGTTCACGACCCGGAGCCTCGTGGCTACATTGCCTGCATGACCCCACGAGCTTGCCTCGCTGCCCTTGTCGTCGTCTTCGGATTCTCCGCGCCGACGTTCGCCCAGCCCGAGCCGACGCTCGCCGACAAAGTGCCGGCGGGATCGCTCTTTTACCTAGGCTGGAACGGCATCGACGACGTCGAAAATCGCTACGGCGGCACGCGAACGCAAGCCCTGCTCGCCAAGAGCGGCCTGAGCGAGACGTTCGATGAGTACCTGCCCGAACTGCTCGATGCCCTCGCACGCGAAGAGCCCGAGGCCGCGCCGTGGGTGGACCTGGCCAAGAACATCGGCGGCGTCGTTTGGGACAGGCCGACGGTGCTGAGCTTCGGCGGGATCGACTTCGAGTCGCCGCTGAACGACGGCGATCCGCTGCCACGCATCATCTTCATCTGCGACGCAGGCGATCGCGCCGGCGAGCTGCGGGCGTCGCTCACCGGTTTCCTGACGCGGATCGAGCAGCCGGAGCTGGTCACGCTCGTCCGCGAGCAGGACGGCATGGTCTACATGGTCCTCGGCTACGACGACCTGGACCTTGCCAACCTCGCTGCCGGTGGCGCGGGATCACTGGCAGCGTCCGACGCGTTCACCGACGGCATGGCCAAGCTCAGTGGTGGGTTTTCGCAGGGCACCGTGCTGTCGCTCTTCCTCGACGTGCCCGCGGTCGTCACGATGATCGGCGACGCACTCGAACTCGACGGCCGACCGGAAGACCGCGCCCAGTTCGACAAGGGCATGGCGTCGCTCGGCCTGAACGGCCTGGGCGTCGTCACCGGTGCTGCCGGCTTCGACGGTGGTGACTTTGTCCAGAGCTCGTTCCTCGGCCTGACGGGCGAGCGGCAGGGTCTGCTCCGCCTGCTACCCGCGGTGGGAGAGGGCATTGATCCTGAACTGCTGGCCAACATCCCGGCCGACGCGACGATGATGCTCGCCGGACGCGTCGAGCTCGACGAGCTGCTGACGGTGGTTCGCGGCGTCGCCAACGACTTCGACCCCGAGGCCGTCGGCCAGCTGGAGCAAGGCCTCGCGTTCGCGAACATGTTCGCCGGGGCCGACATCGAGCAGGATGTGCTCGGGCAGCTTTCCGGGACCTGGGCGGGTTTCGTCGCACCGACGACGGGTCCGGATCTGCTGACGGGTGTTCTTCTGCAAAAGCCGTCTGATCCCGACAAGCTCCGCGCGGCGCTGCGTGGCATGTCGCTCAATCTGTCGAGCATCGGCAACGCCCAGCTCCGCAAGGAGACCGACGGCCTGGTGACGATCCCGACGCGGTCGATGACGCGTGACGGTGTCGAGTACTACTTCGCCAACACGCCGCTGCTCGCTCCGACCTGGGCTGTGACGGACGACGTGTTGGTGACGGCGTTCAACCCACAGACCGCCATGGCGGCTGTGCAGTTCGGTGGCGGATTCGAGAACTCGAACGTCGTGCGTCGCCTGGCGGACCTTGCCGGGGGCAACACGCCGGTGTTCGCCAGCTACGCCGACCTTCCGACGATGACGCCGCACACGTACCCGGCGCTGCTGCTCCTCATGCAGGGCGGTGTCGGTGCGGGCGACCTGTTCGGCGAGTACCTCCGCACGCGTCCGCCGGGGTTCGTGATGCCGACGCTGCCGGACGTGCAGAGCAACGTGACGCCATCGATGGCCGTCGCGTGGATGGACGAGGACGGTCTGCACTCGCGATCGGTCGAGCCGTTCCCGCTGAGCAGCGTGCTGGTGGACTATGGCAAGTCGTACGCGACGCTCAATCAGATCGCGACGCAGGTGGGTGTCGTTGCCGGCACGATGGTTCCCACCGTTGGCCGGGCGCGTGAGTCGGCGCAGAAGGTGAAGAGTGCGAGCAATATGCGACAGATCGGTGTGGGCATGATGCTCTATTCGATTGAAGACGTCCGAACCGGAGGCTTCCCCGATTCACTGGGCGAGCTTGAGACCTTCGGCCTGTCCGGCGCGGCTTTCGTCACGCCGACGGATGAGCCGGCAAACGTTCCTGCCGAGCCGACTGCGCAATGGATTGAGCAGGAATCGGACTATCTGTACCTCGGTTCCGGCCTCGCTAACACTGCTGGCCCGTCCATCATGGTTGCGATCGAGCATCCCGACACCGTGCCGTGGGCCGATGGCTACAACGTCCTCTACGCCGACGGGGCTGTCCGCTTCGTCACGTGGTTCGACATTCAAGACAATTGGCAGACGCACGTCTCTCATCGTGTCGAGAAGGGTGCCCCGATGGACGAATCCACCAGGGCCGAGGTCGAGCGGCTCTTCGGCTTCTGAGCAACGCGATGCCCAGCAAGCACCTCTACGGGTCTCACCTGTCGATCGCTGGCGGGATGCACAAGGCCGTCGCGTCGGCGGTGGACCTGAAGCTTGGCACCGTGCAGGTCTTCACGAAGAACCAGCAGCAGTGGAAGGTGCCACCGCTGGAGGAGGAAGCGGTCGACGCATGGCGATCAGCCTGTGACCAAGCCGGCTACGTGCAGACCGTCAGCCACGCGAGTTACCTGATCAACCTGGCGACGCCGGATGCGGCGGCGAAGAAGAAGGCGGCGTCGCTGTTTGCCGAGGAGGTCCGGCGGTGCGACACACTCGGCATTCCGTACCTCGTCATCCATCCCGGAGCCCACATGGGCGACGGCGTCGACGTCGGCATCGAGCGGATCGTCAAGATGCTCGACGCGACCCTTGCCAAGAACGACGGCGAGACGATCGTCTGCCTCGAAAGCACCGCCGGGCAGGGTTCGAGCGTCGGGCACGAGCTGGAGCACCTCGCTGCAATCATCGAGCAATCGAAGCACGCCGACCGTCTGGCGGTCTGCCTCGACACTGCCCACCTGTTCGCCGCCGGGTACGACTTTCGTGGACGCAAGTACCCAGCGTTCGTCCGCAAGCTCGAGGCGACCTTCGGCGTCAGTTGCGTCAAGGTCTGGCACCTCAACGACTCGAAGAAGCCGCTCGACAGCCGCGTCGATCGCCACGAACACATCGGCCTGGGCACCATCGGCGACGACGGCTTTCGCCCGCTCATGCGCGACAAACGCTGGCATGGCCTTCCGATGATCCTCGAAACACCCAAAGCCAAGCACGACGACGGCCGAGATTGGGACGCGGTGAACGTCGAGCGACTCCAGGGCCTGGCCAAGCGTTGAAACGGACGTCGGCGCCGGAGAAAACTCGATCGGCCTAAGCGGCCTCGGGCCGAGGGGTCGCGTTATCGTGACGGCCATGCGGATTGCCAGCGTCGAGACGATCGTCACCCGGCCGGGTCGCAACTTCGTCGTGGTGAAGGTGACAACCGACACGGGTCTGGTCGGCTGGGGCGACGCGACGCTCAACGGTCGGGAGCTGTCGGTCGCGAGCTACGTCGACGACTACCTCGCACCGGTGCTTCAGGGGGAAGACCCGGTGCGGATCGAGCACCTGTGGCAGGCCTTGCGTGTCGGCAGCTACTGGCGCGGCGGGCCGGTGCAGCATTCGGCACTGTCGGGCGTCGACATGGCGCTGTGGGACATCCTCGGCAAAGAGGCGGGGCAGCCGGTGTACCAATTGCTCGGCGGCCGGTGTCGGGACGACGTGGCGTGCTACGTCCACTGCAGCGGGACGAGCAACGAGACGCTCGTCGAGTCGTGTCGCCGACGCCTCGACGCGGGTTTTCGGCATTTGCGGATTCAGATTCAGGCGGATGTCGGCAGCACCTATGGCGAGCGGGCGTACCGGCCGCGAGCGGGAGACGTACCGGCCAAGGCGGACTCGGCAGGGCAACGCGACCGAACGGCCGACGGGTTGCAGCCGGCGCTGGAGCAGCGTGACTTGCCGTTCGTCGGCGTGTTCGATCCCGGGAACTACCTGCGTCAGACGCCGGCGATGTTCGAGCATGTGCGACGTGAACTCGGCGACGAGGTCGAGCTGCTGCACGACGTCCACCATCGCCTCACGCCCACGCAAGCGGCAGGGCTGGCCAAGGCGATCGAGCCGTATCGGCCGTTCTTTTTCGAAGACCCGGTCGCGCCGGAGATGGCGACCTACCTGGACCAGGTTCGTGCTGCGAGCACGGTGCCGTTGGCGCTGGGCGAAGGGCTGTTCGACACGAGTGAGGTGCTGCCGCTGATCACCGGCCGGCTGATCGACTACGTCCGATGCGACCTTGGCCACTGCGGCGGGATCACCGCGGGTCGCAAGCTGGCGACGATCGCCGAGCCCTTCGCGATCAAGACTGCCTGGCACGGTCCGCCGGACCTGTCACCCGTCGGGCACGCGGCCAACGTGCACCTGGACCTGGCGATCCCGAACTTCGGCATCCAAGAGTGGACCGACCACTTCGTCGGCCCGGACGCGGCGGTCTGCCAGGCCGTGTTCGGCGGCGGAGCGGTGACGTGCCGCGAAGGCCGGCTAAACGTGCCGGACACGCCCGGCCTTGGCGTGGAGGTCAACGAGGACGAAGCACGAAAGCACGCGTACGAGCGGGCGTATCTGCCGGTCTGCCGACTCGAAGACAGCACCGTGCATCCGTGGTAACCAACCGGCCTCACGCCAGCGCCGGCACGGCCCCTGGCACCTCGACTTCGGTGGTCGTCTCCGTCTGAGCGGGAACCGGCTTGGGCTCGGGCGCCGGCGGGGCGAGTGCGATGAGCGCTTGGCCCGCGCGGGGTTGAATCTTGGACTCGGGCGTGAGCACGGTGACCGCGCCGTCGTCGCTCACGACGAAGAGCGGAATCGTCCGACCGTCGTCGGCACCGTTGAGCTCGCGCCAGTCGTCGTAGCCGAAGGCCTTGGTCAGCTTCGTCTGTCGGATCGCGGCACCCGAGGCGAGCAGCGTCTCCAGGCGATCGAACGTGGCCGCCGGGTCGAAGGCGATGCGGCCTTGCAGCTCGCCGGTGACGTCGCTGCGTTTCTCGGCAGACTCGCCTTTCTGGATGGCTTTCTGCCGCGTGCGTTCGCCGTTGGTGGAGAGCTGGAAGACGTTGCTGCGTCCGAAGTGTCGGCCGTGCTGGACGGCGGCGAGGGAGTTGACCTCGTTGTTGGGCGTCAGCGCGAGGAGCCGCCCGATGCTGGTGAGTTCGATGGCTTCGTGCGTCTGCGGACTCAGCACGTTGGCGACCAAAGTGGGCAGCCCTTCGAGGCGGGCTCGTTGGATGTTGGCGTAGTTGAGGTCGACCAGCAGCACCTCGGTCTTTGCACCGGAAAGGGCCTTGGCGATCTGACGAGCGAGCGGATTGGCACCCGCGATCAGGAAGCCGGAGTTGACGGGATTGGCAATCTCGAGTCGACGCGCGACCCACACGCAGGTCAGGCCGTAGACGGCGACGGTGACGACGATGACCAGGAAGATGTAGGGCGTCAGCAGCTCAGCCCCTGGTACGCCGGCCTGTTGGAGCGAGATGCCAAACACCGACGCGATGGCCGCGGCGACGATGCCGCGTGGGGCCATCCAGGAAAGGAACAGCTTGTCTTTGAATTGGACCTTCCCGCCGAGCTTGCCCGCAGTGGAGGCGAAGATCGACAGCGGCCTGACGAGCAGGATCAGCACCGCCAGGAACAACGCCGCCCGCCACCAGTTGATCTGCTGCAGGTCGGAAAGCTCCAGTCGCGCGCTGAGCGCGATGAAGAGCAGCCCGATCATCAAGACGACCAGCGTCTCCTTGAACTCGAGAATGTGGGCGACGCGGGCACGCTTCTGGTTGGCGAGCAGGATGCCCATGACCGTGGTCGCGAACAGCCCGGCCTCGGGCGCGAAGACGTTGCTGAGGGTGAAGGCCAGAGTCGCCATGCCCAGGGCGAGCGGTATCTGCAGGTGATCCGGCGTGAGCCGCCGGGAGATCATGAAGATCAGCAGGTAGCCCATGCCGAGGCCCAAGGCGGTGCCGACGACGCTGGCCTTGACGGCACCCCAGATGAACGTGCCGGCCGTCGCACCGTCGACCTCGCCTGCCAACAGCGCCTCGAACACCAGCACAGCGACGAGTGCGCCGATCGGGTCGATGACGATGCCTTCCCACTTGAGCACCTTGCCCACGCTGCCGGTCGGCCTGACGAACCGAATCAGCGGCCCGATGACGGTCGGCCCTGTCACGATCAAGATCGCCCCCAGGAGCAGGGCGATGCCCGTCGGCAGGTCCAGGATGAACTTCGCCGCTAGCGAGCTCAAAATCCACGTCACGGCCGCACCGACGGTGACGAGCGAGATGACGGCCGGTCGCACGCCGCGAATTTCGCTCCAGGTCAGGCTCAGTCCACCCTCGAACAGGATCAGGCCGACCGCGAGGCTGACGAGCGTGAGCAGGACGGGCGTCTCGAAGACGCGGTCGACGTCGACGTAGACCGGCGTTCCCAAAATTTCGATATTGGCCCACTCCGCGATCGGACCGGCGAGGAAGCCGAAGGCCAGCAGGAGCAGAATCGACGGGACTTTCAACCGCCACGCCACCCACTGGGCAAATATGCCCAGCACCACGACGCCCGTGATGATGACGCCAACAGCCCCGCCACCGGCCTCTCCCGCAGCAAGCGGCAACGTCGCAAACGACAAAGAACCAAAATCCAACACGGCGGCACTGTAACGGCAGCAGCGGCCGGGGGAACGCCCCGTTCACCACCCGTCAACCGGCGTTAACGGCCTCGTAGCGGTACACGGCCCGATAAATTGCGGAGACGTCCTCGGCGTCGAGCACGCGGGGCGGGTACTTCTCGTTTCGCGGCTGGAGACGCACCACGCCGCGTCGATGTCCCTCGTCGTCCGGCTCAGCCTCCTCGTAGAAGACACGCTTGAAGGTCGATTCCCCGTCGGCCAGGCGGACGAAACAGTCGTCGCCGTGCAGCGGCTGGGCTCGCGGACTGAAGACGACGATGTCGCCTTCGCGGTAGAGCGGATTCATCGAGTCGCCGCAGACGCGGGCGGCAAAGGCGTCGGGGTCATCGATCTCCGGGCAACTCACGTGGGCGTCGGCGTGCCGGGCCGGAAAGTCGAGGTCGGTGAACTCGCGTGGGTAGCCGGCGCTGACCTTGTTGATGACGGGCACCGCGTTGATTCGGGTCGGCTGGACGTTGGCGGCTGTCGTCTCGACAAGGCTGCGGAGCGCGCCGTTGTTCAGTGCCTCGTCCAGGTCGACGCCGGATTCGGACTCTTGTGCCGAGGCCCGGCGGGCAAGCGACAGCAGCATCGCCCGCACGTCGGGAGGCGTCCGGGCGAAGTGGGCCTGGCTGACCAGCTCGGCAGGCGCAAAGCCGAGCGCGTGCTCGATGCGACGCAGCTTCTCGTCGCTGGGCGGGTTGTTCACGCGGCCGGTCTCGATCAGCGAGAGGTACGGCTTGCTGACACTCGTCCGCACCGCCAGCTCGTCGAGCGTCATGCCCATCGACTTGCGACGCTCACGAATCCGCTGGCCCAGCGGCTGGCGCAGGGCATCGGTCGAAGTTGGCTCGGACGCCTCGGCCACGGTGTCGTCAGACGATAAGGACGCAGGCCGAACGTTGCGACCGCCGGGCGTGCCCGCCTAGAACCGCGCTATGGCTTCGACTGCTGCCGCCGATGTCGCCTGGACGGTGAAGCGTCTGCTCGGCTCGACGGCCGACTACCTGACGAAGCGCCGCGTCGACTCGCCACGGCTGGCGGCGGAGATGTTGATCGGGCACGTGTTGAAGCTGTCGCGGATCGAGCTCTACACGCGGTACGACGACGTGCCGGACGATGCGTCTCGGACGAAGCTGCGCGACCTCGTCCGCCGAGCCGGCGAGCACGAGCCGGTGCAGTATCTGGTCGAGAGCGGGGGTTTTTTCGGCTTCGAGGTCAAGGTCACGCCGGCCGTGCTGATTCCGAGGCCGGACACGGAGACGTTGATCGACATCGTCGTCCGGCGTCTCGCAGGGGCAGACCGAAAGGGACAAGAGCTGCGAGTCGCCGACGTCTGCACCGGCAGCGGCATCGTCGCGATCGCTCTGGCCAAGAGCCTGTCGAAGGCGACGATCGTCGCGACCGAGCTGTCGGAAGAAGCGGCCGAGGTGGCACGGGCGAACGTCGACAAGCTCGGGCTCACCGATCGCATCGACGTGCGCGTCGGCGATCTTCTCGAAGGCATCGACGGCGACTTCGACGTCATCGCGTCGAACCCGCCGTACATCCCGACGTCGGCGATCGCCTCGCTCGACGCGAACGTCCGCGACTACGAGCCGCACGTCGCCCTCGACGGCGGCGACGACGGGCTCGACGTGCTGAGGCGTCTGCTGGCTGGCTCTTCGGACAGACTCAGACCCGGCGGTTTCCTCGCGACCGAGATGCAGCACGACCAGGGCGACGCGCTCACGTCGCTCGCAACAGACTCGGGCTGGCAGGGCGTTCGAGTCGTCAGAGACCTCGCCGGCCACGATCGCGTGCTCGTGGCCGATCGCGGTGGCCCATAACGGCGTGTCCGCGGCGCGATCTCTGGCCTGCGACGCCTGCGAATCGGACGTCGCAGCACATGAACGCCAAAACCTCACGCCCCCTTGTCGTCGCGACAGCTGCCGTGCTGTCCGCCTCGATCGCTTCCGCAGCGGTCGTCCCCGTCACCAACCCCGACCGGCCATTCGGTCCCGATCCGTTCGATCCGACCTTCCCCGGCGAAGGTGCCGGCGGCTCGTCCGGTGGAAACCCGGGCGGCGGAACTCCCGGCGGCGGACCGGGGCCGCAATTCGAATACAACGACCTGCTCATCAATGGCGACTTCGAAACCGGCGACCTCTTCGGTTGGAACTTCAACGGATTCCCCGCGTGGCAGGTTTCCCAAGGCCAGATCGGCGGCGATCCGTTTGGGCCCGGTGGTACGAACTACTTCGCCAACACGCTCTCATCCGGCGGTTTCGACAACGGCCAGTCGGTGACGCTCGACCAGATCGTGCTTCTGCCGGCCGGCATCGATGACGAACTGCTCGTCAGCTTCCGTGCGTTCTCCGCGTTCGACTCGATCGACGTGCGACTCGAATGGCTCGAACTCACGCCCGGCGGCTTCTCCGTCGTCGATGTCGAAGACTTCGGCACCTTCGGCGGTATCGCGGCGGCGACGAACGACGAGGTCATGAGGACCGTCGTCACGCCGCAAAACGCGACGCACTTCCGGTTCGCTGCGACCGGCCGTCTCGGTGACGGCAATTGGATCGACGCCGGCCTCGACGATGCGAGTGTACTCGCGGCGACGCCGATCCCCGAGCCCGCCATCGCGACACTGCTCGCAGGCGGAGGGCTCGTCCTGCTCCGGCGGCGCTAGTCACTCCTGAGGTGCGACAGCGGTCGGGAACTCCATCGCCCCGGCTTCGGTGACCCATGTCATCACCTCGACCCGCATGAGCCCCGCCTGAACGGACGGATCGGCTTCAGCGAGCTCGCGGACCTCATCGATCGACAGGTCACCGCGGTAGAGGACCAACCCTCGCCACTGCTGGTCGAACCGATCCATGAACGGTCCGGCCACAAGAATGTGACCCGCCTCGGCCATCTTTCGAAGGTGGCCGAGGTGTTGGCGTTGGAGTTGACCGGCTTCGGCGCGAGTGACTTCCGGCGGTTCCTCCGCGGCCGCGAGCAGCACGAAGCGATACGTGTCAAACGCCATCGGCGGGGCGGCCTCCGGCTTCGTGGTCGGCTGTGCCATCGCCCAGGCAGCAGAAGCCGACGCGAACACCATCACGACCAGGAGCAGACGCAGCATCGCCGCAAGATACTGACTTCATTGCTGTGCGTCACGCTCTCCGGTTCCGACGTAGCCGCCCGCGTCAGCGGGCGCGTC
>JBCDKH010000019.1 GCA_038746835.1 Planctomycetota bacterium
CATCGCCAGCCGGGCCGCGACCCGTGCCCTCAAGGCCGCCAAGCTCGAGGCGAAAGACCTGGACCTGATCGTCGTCGCCACGATCACGCCTGACATGATGACGCCGGCCTGTGCGTGCTTCGTCGCCCACTCCCTCGGCCTCGACCGCACGCCCGCCGTCGACCTTAACGCAGCATGCAGCGGATTCGTTTACGGCCTGCAATTCTCGTCTGCCCTGATCGAAAGCGGCCGGTACAACAACATCCTGCTCATCGGTGCCGACAAGCTCAGCAGCATCACCGATTACACCGACCGCACCAGTTGCATCCTCTGGGGCGACGGTGCCGGCGCCGCGGTCCTGCGTCGCACCGAAGAGACCGGCAAAGGCCTGCTCTTCAGCGAACTCCACGCCGACGGCGGCGGGTGGGAACTCATCAACTGCCCCGTCGGCAGCCGGCACCCGATCAACGACAAGATGGTCGCCGCCGGCAAACACCACCTGCAGATGCGCGGCCGAGAGGTCTTCAAGTTCGCCGTCACGCGCCTCGACGAGCTCGTCGACCGTGCCCTCCGCAAGACCGACCTGAGCCCGGACGACATCAAGCTCGTCGTCCCGCACCAGAGCAACCTGCGGATCATCGACAGCGCCCTCAACCGCCTCGGCCTCGACCGCGACAAGGCCGTCATCAACATCGACAAGTACGGCAACACCAGCGCCGCCAGCGTCCCGATCGCGCTCGACGAAGCCCTGCAGCAAGGCCGAGCCAAAGAGGGCGACCTGATCCTCTTCCTCGCCGTCGGCGCCGGCCTCACCTGGGGTAGTGCCCTCGTCCGCCTCTGAGCTTGCTCAAAGCCAGGTAGCTGCGGGGCTACGGCCCGCAGTCCGACTTCACTGCTGCTGTTGTTGCTGCTGCTGTTGACCGTCGCCCGCGATGACCATCTCCGGACTCGGCGTCACGTCGATCGCGATCGGGTGGAATCGCTCCGCCAAGAGCTCTGGCGGAACACTCTGGAGACGCCGCGTTTGAACTGACACGTCGATCGTCTCCTCGGCCGCACCGATGTACACGCCGCGATTGGGCGGAACATCGCCGAAGTGTCGGCCGACCGCCACCTTCACAAACCGCGGCCCGGCCCGCATGCCGTTCGTCGGGTCGACCCCGATCCAACCACCCGTGCCATCACTCGAACGCTGTGACGGAAACAGCACCTCTGCCCACGCGTGCGTCTGCGTCGCCCCGAGCAAGTGGTGCTCCTTGTCCTCGTGCACGATGCCGCTGACGTACCGCGCCGGCACGCCCAGCTTCCGCAGCGTCGCGACGTACAGATGCGTGAAGTCCTGACACACGCCCCGGCCTTTCTCCAGGAACGCCGCGACCGGTGTCGCGCTGTTGGTCGCGCCTTTCTTGTACTCGAACCGCTCGCGAATCAGCTCCAGCGTCCGCTTCGCCAGCTCGCCCAGCGGCTCGCCGTCCTTCGCTCCGATATCGGACACGAGTTGGTCCAGCGCCTCACTCGACTTCAGCGGCCCTTCGAGCGTGAGGAAGTCGTACAGCGCGTACCCGTCATCCACATCGTCCGCCGGCCAACGGTCTGGTAGTTCGACCAGCGACGCCACCGCCTCCTCTGCCCGCGTCGTCTGAACGATGCTGGTCGCGTCGATACGAATGCGATCGTGCCACCCGTCGATGCCGAACGAGTGGACATGGTTGTCGAGCCAGTCGAAATACCCATGCACCTGCGTCGCCGGCCCAATCCCGAGATCGAAGCTCAGCCGCACCTGATCGCCCAACTGCGCCGGACACACCCGCAGCTCCATTTGGCTCTGCCGAATCGGCTCGGAGTAGGTGAGTTCGGTGGTATGCGTGAGCTCGATCAGCATGAAGAGTGCGGAAAGCTGGAAGGAGGAAGCTGGAAGCTTGAAGACGTGGCGATGGCAGACGAGGTTTCGAGGCGTACCTTCTGGCTTCAAGCTTCTGGCTTCAAGCTTTCTGCCCAAACTTCCACCGTCGCCTCCAGCGTTTCCGTCGCGGATTCGCCGAAGAGGGTGCCGGTGATGGGGGCGGTGTCGCGCCAGTTGCGGCCGACCGCCAGACGCACGTGGTCGAGGCGGGGCAGGACGCCGTTGGTCGGGTCGAAGGATTTCCAGCCGACGTAGGGCAGGTAGACCTGCAGCCAGGCGTGCGTCGCGTCGCTCGGGGCGCGGCCGGCGGCTTGGGCGTCGCTGTCCGCGTTCCCTGTGTAGAGATAGCCGCAGACGTAGCGGGCGGGGACGCGGATGAGGCGAATCAGCGTGATGAACAGGCCGGCGAAGTCTTGGCAGACGCCGCGCTTCGTGCTGAACGTCTCGAACGGCGTCGTCGCGTTGCTCGTCGAGCCCGGCACGTACTCGAAGTCGTGGAACAGCTTGAGATTCAGGGCAAACAGCGACTCCAGCAGGTCGCCGCCGTTGTCGTCGACGATGGCCATGACGTAGTCGAACAGCGCGTCGATTTGCGGGTCGGGCAGTTCCTGGCTCTGCAGATACGGCCCGAGCGCCAGACGCTCGCGCGGCATCCAGTTCAGCGGAATCGTCGGCCGCTTCGGTACCACCGTGATCGCGTACGGATCGACGTCGACCAGCGTCACCGTCGACTCGGCCGTGACGGTCAGCTCGCGATACGGGTCGGCCAGCTCGAAGCGGGTGGACTCGTTGCCGAAGGCATCTTCGTATCCGACGTGCGGGACGTCTCGCTCCGGCAGGGCAGAGATGGCAAGGCGGTAGTCGTCCAGCGTCTGAAAGCGATCGTGCGTCGGCCGGAGGTGGGCCTGATGGATCGATCGCTCGACGTCGCGGTCGTAGTGGTATCGCGTGACGTGTCGGACGCGGAGCGTGCGGGTGACGGCGGTGGTCAAGGGCCGAGCATTGTGACATGGAGCCGAGTCGAACGGAACGTCGCAACGTTGGCCCGTCATCCTGAGCGAGCGCAGCGAGCCGAAGGACCTCGCTTGGCCATCGTCGCAGATCCGCTGCGAGGTCCCTCGGCTGTGCTCGGGATGACGGAGGATTGCTTCTCGGAGCCGTTTCACATCTTGTTGAGACGCAGAATCAACAGGCGTCACATGCCTAACGTGGGCTATGCGACGCCTCGTCCTTGCCACCGTGTTGAGCTTCCTGGTCTCGCCAATTGCGGCTTTGGCTGCCGGTGAGGTCAACGTGTACTCGTCACGCCACTACGACTCGGACGACGAGCTCTACGCGCTCTTCACCGAGCAGACTGGCATCGAGGTCAACATCATCGAGGGCAACACCGACGAGCTGATCACGCGGCTCGAGCGTGAGGGCGACCTGAGCCCGGGCGACATCTTCATCGCGGTCGATGCCGGGCGACTGCACAAGGCGGTCGAGGCCGACCTGCTCCAGCCGACGCAGTCGGACGTGCTGGCCGAGCGGATTCCCGAAACGCTGCGTCACCCGGACGGCCTGTGGTTCGGATACAGCAAGCGGGCCCGCGTCTTCGTCACCAGCCCCGACATCGACGCCGACTTCGTCACGACGTATGCCGAGCTTGCCGACTCGAAGCTGGAAGGCTCGCTCGTCATTCGCTCGTCGAGCAACATCTACAACCAAAGCCTCGTCGCCGCGATGATCGCTCGCTACGGCACCGAGGCGACGCAGAACTGGGTCGACGGCATGGTGGAGAACTTTGCCCGTCGGCCGCAGGGTGGCGACCGCGATCAGATTCGCGCCGTTGCCGCAGGCGAGGGTGATCTGGCGGTGGTGAATCACTACTACTTCGCCCGCATGCTCGCCGGGAGCGACGCCGCCGACCGCGAGGCCGCCGGCAAGCTCACGCTCATCTGGCCCGACCAGCAGGGCGACGGCGTGCACGTCAACGTCTCGGGTGCCGGCATGCTCAAGAACGCCCCGAACGCCGAAAACGCCAAGGCCCTCCTCGAATTCCTTGCGAGCAACGAGGCTCAGAAGCTTTGGGCGTTGGCCAACTTCGAGTACCCGGTCGTCGAGGACTCCTCGCTGGAGCTGCCCGACGTGCTGGTCGGCTTCGGCACGTTCAAGTCCGACTCGGTCAACGCGGCCAAACTGGGTGAGAACAACCGCGAAGCCGTCCGCGTGATGGACCGCGCCGGTTGGCGGTGACACAATCGCTGGCGATGCGGCGTCGCCTGGCAAAGCTCTGGCCTGGAGTCTGGCCGGCGACGTGTTTCGCCGTCTCGGCGATTGTTGCTATCCCGCTGCTGACCGTTCTGGCTTCGGTCTTCCAGAGCAGCGACGGCGAGTGGAGCCACCTGGCCGAGACACGACTCGGCGATTACGTCCGCAACACGCTCTGGCTGGCGGTTCTGGTCGTCTCAATCACGCTCGTCGTCGGGACGGCGACGGCGTGGCTGATCGAGACGTGTGACTTTCCCGGCCGGAAGACGTTCCGCTGGATGCTGCTGTTGCCGCTGGCGGTGCCGGCTTATCTGTCGGCCTACGCGTACACGGACCTGCTGCAGTTCAGCGGGCCGGTCCAGACGAGTCTGCGTGAGGCCTTTGGCTGGGGCCGGCGCGACTACTGGTTCCCGGAAGTCCGCAGCGTCGGCGGGGCGGCAGTCATCCTCGCGCTGTCGCTTTTTCCATACGTCTACGTCGCGGCACGCACCGCCTTTGCCGAACACGCGGCTTCGGCGATGGAGGTCGGGCGGACGCTCGGCCGTGGTCCGTGGCGTTGCTTCCTGACGGTTGCTCTGCCACTAGCCAGGCCGGCACTGGCGGCGGGTGGGGCGTTGGTGTTGATGGAGACGCTGGCCGACTTCGGCGCGGCCGACTACTGCGCGGTCGACACCTTTGCGACCGGCATCTATCGAACGTGGCGTGGCCTCGAATCGCCCGTCGCCGCGGCCCAGCTGTCGGCGGTGCTGCTCGGGGCCGTGTCGCTGCTGGTGCTGGTCGACTTGCTCGCCAGGCGACGCCGACGATTTCACGGGGTGTCGCGGGCGTCTCGCCCGATGCGCAAGGTGCGACTCGGCTGGCGCGGCGCGACCGCAGCGATCGTCGTCTGCGGCCTGCCGGTCGTGCTCGGCTTCGTCTTGCCGGCACTCATCTTCGGCCACATGGCGTGGACGGCGGGCGACGCGCGGGCGCGCGAGGTCGTCCTCGACTTCGGTTTCAACACGCTCTGGCTCGCGGCTGCGTCGGGCGTCATCGCCGGCGGGCTCGCACTGCTGGTCGCGTTCGGCCGGCGTGTCTCCAAGAGCCGGACCGTGCGATCGGCGGGGCGGTTCGCTGGACTCGGCTACGCGTTGCCGGGCACCGTCGTCGCGATCGGCGTACTCGTGCCGCTGGGCTGGCTCGACCATGCCGTCAACGACGCGACCCGATCGCTTTTCGACTGGCGGCCTGGCCTGATCTTCACCGGCAGCGTGCTCGCGGTGATGCTGGCGTACCAGACGCGGTTCCTGGGCGTCGCGCTGGGCATGGTCGAGAGCGGCATGACCCGCATCCGCCGCAACGTCGACGACGCCGCCCGATCGCTCGGCACGTCGGGCGGGCGATTGCTCGTCCGCATCCACCTGCCGCTGCTCCGCGGCAGCCTGCTGGCGGCGATGCTGCTCGTCTTCGTGGATGTCGCCAAGGAACTGCCCGCAACGCTCATGCTGAGGCCTTTCGACTTCGAAACGTTGGCAGTCCGCGTCTACCAACTCGCCAGCGACGAACGTCTCGAAGAGGCGTCGCTCGGAGCGCTCGCGATCATCGGTGTCGGGCTGCTGCCCGTGATCGTGCTCTCAGGCCTCTTAGAGTCGCGGCGGAGATCTCAGACGCACGCATGACCGTCGCCGCACACGAACCTCTGCAAAGCCTGACACGCGTCCAGATCACGCGCGGCGGTCAGGGCCCGACGACGCCGCAGGTCGAGCCGATTGTTCGCGTCGAAAACCTCTCGTTCGCCTTCGGCAAGACACGCGTCGTCGACGACGTGACGCTCGACCTCGTTGCGGGCAAGGTCGTCTGCCTGCTGGGCGATTCCGGCTGTGGCAAGACCACGCTGCTGCGACTCATCGCCGGGCTCGAGCGACCCTCGGCCGGACGCATCGTCGTCGACGGCCAGGCTGCCGACGACATCGCCAGCGACGTCCACGTCCTACCGGAGCAACGGCACGTCGGCTTCGTCTTCCAGGACGCGGCGCTCTTCCCGCACCTCGACGTCCGGGCCAACGTCGCCTTCGGCATGCGCGGCCCACGCGGCGCACGCAAACGCGCCGCCGACGAGCTGATCGAACGCGTTGGCATGAAGGGCCGCGAACGCGCGATGCCCCACACACTCAGTGGTGGGCAGCAACAGCGCGTCGCCCTCGCCCGCGCGTTGGCACGCAAGCCGAAGGTCATGCTGCTCGACGAGCCGTTCAGCGGACTCGACCTGTCGCTGCGGGATCGCCTTCGCGAGGAGACGCTCGTTTTGCTGAAGGAGGCCGGCGTGGCGGTGCTGCTGGTGACGCACGACCCACGCGAGGCCCTCGTCGCGGCCGACACCGTCAGCGTCATGCGCAACGGGAAGCTCGACATCAGTGGAGCGCCGTCCGACGTCTGCATCTGCCAGAAGGACGCCTTCGGCGGAACCGTCGTCCGGCTCTGCACCGAGGCCGGCGTCAATGGTCAAGGCGACGCCTGCGCTGCCGACGCGATGGCGGAAGGGCGGTAGCATGCCCGCCCCGCGAGACGACGTCCCTCCCCGACTTCCACGATGACGACCGCCACCACGCCGCCGACGCCAACCGACTTCGAAGGCTTCGGCGGCTACGAGCTGGGCGGCGTGTACGACGAGATGTTCGTCCCCGGCCAGTCCAACGGCTCGGTCGAGCCGCGTCCCCACTACGCCGACGTCCACCGCCAGCTCCTCGGCCTCGACGCCGAAGCCCTCGACCGACGCAGGCGCATGGCCGAGGTCAGCTTCCGCAACCAGGGCATCACCTTCACCGTCTACGGCGGCGAAGAGGCCGGCCGGGGCATCGAGCGCACGCTGCCGTTCGACTTCGCCCCGCGCATCATCCCCGACGGCGAGTGGGAAACCCTCGAGCGCGGCCTGAAGCAACGCATCGTCGCGCTCAACTTGTTCGTCGCCGACATCTACGGCAAGCAGCACATCCTGCGTGAACGCAAGATCCCGCCGAGGCTGATCCTCGCGGCCAAGTCGTTCCGACGTGAGATGCTGGGCGTCCGCGTGCCTGGCAACTGCTACGTCCACATCTGCGGCAGCGATCTCATCCGCGACGCCGACGGCTACAAGGTCCTCGAAGACAACTGCCGCTCGCCCTCGGGCGTGAGCTACGTCCTGGAGAACCGAGCCGTCATGAAGCGGGTTTTCCCGAGCCTGTTCAACAGCTACCGCGTCCGGGCGATCGAGGACTATCCGTACAACCTGCTCGCCTGCCTGCGGGCCGGTGCGCCGGCCGGCGTGGACGATCCGACCGTCGTCGTCCTGACGCCCGGCGTCTTCAACTCCGCCTACTTCGAGCACACGTTCCTCGCACAGGAGATGGGCGTGGAACTGGTCGAAGGGCGCGACCTCGTCGTCCGCGACAACTTCGTCTACATGCGAACGGTCGCGGGTCTGCGTCGCGTCGACGTGATCTATCGCCGCATCGACGACGACTTCCTCGATCCGCTCTGCTTCAACCCCGACAGTGCGCTTGGCGTGCCGGGCCTGATGAACGCCCACCGCACCGGCCACGTCGCCATCGCCAACGCCGTCGGCGCGGGCGTCGCCGACGACAAGGCGGTCTACCCGTTCGTGCCGGACATGATCGAGTTCTACCTGAAGCAGGAGCCAATTCTCGACAACGTGCCGACCTACGTCTGTGACCGCGAGGACGACCTGCAGTACACGCTGGAGCACCTCGACCAGCTCGTCGTCAAGGGCACCAACGACTCGGGCGGCTACGGCCTGCTGATGGGGCACCAGGCGAGCAAAAAGGAACGCGACGCCTACGCCGAGAAAATCAAGGCGGACCCGCGCGGGTTCATCGCGCAGCCCGTCATCGACTTGAGCCAGCACCCAAGCCTCACCGCCGACGGCTGGCGCGGCCGGCGCATTGACCTTCGGCCCTACATCCTCACCAGCCCCGACGGGCAGGGCGGCTTCGAAATCAACATCATGCCCGGCGGGCTGACTCGCGTCGCCCTCCGCAAGGGCAGCCTCGTCGTCAACTCCAGCCAGGGCGGCGGCAGCAAGGACACGTGGGTGCTCGAAGACCCGACACGCGACGATCTCCCCAAGAAGGAGGCACTGTGAGCCTCTACCGCACCGACGAAAGCCCAATGCCGGCCACGCCCACCGCCGCCCGGCAGACCGAGCGGCCGCTGCTCGCACGCGTGGCCGAGAACATCTTCTGGACCGCCCGCTACGTCGAACGGGCAGAGCACCTGGCACGCGGCACGCTCGTCACGACGCAGCTCGCCAGCGACGCCGGCGACCTTGACGATCGCCTTCGCGACCAGCTCTGGCACGGCCTGCTCGAAGCCTTCGATTTGGTCGAGCCAGCCGTCGAGCTAGGCGAAACCCTCGGCGACGCCGTCGTCCGATTCGTCCTGACCGACGCCGACAACCCGACCAGCGCCTGCACGTGCGTCGCCCGTGCCCGCGAAAATGCCCGGGCCGTCCGAGGTGAGATCAGCCTGGAGATGTGGCAGACGCTCAACGAGTTCTACTGGTCGCTCGAAGGCGGCGGCCGGAACGAAGGGGCACGCCTCATCCTCGCCGAGTCGGCCGAGACGCTCCTGCAGCACCTCGTCCGCAGCTCCATGCACTTCCAGGGCGTCACCGACCAGACGCTGGCCCACAACCGTCGCTGGGACTTCGCCCTCACCGGCCGACTGCTCGAACGCGCCGACGCATCATGCCGGCTGCTGCTGGCGCGCGTCGAATTGCTGGCCAAGGCTGGCGACTCGCTGGAGACGCCGCTGCGCAACATCCAGCTGATGGCCGCGCTGCGCATGTGCGGCAGCATCGAGGCCTACCGGCGTCAGCACGCCAACAACCTGTCGATCGAACAGGTCGTCGGCTTCCTGCTGCTGCGTGCGGACCACCCGCGGTCGATCCGCTTCGCCATCGCCTCCGCCCGCCGGGCCGTCGCGCGCATCCACGGCGAGAGCGGCCCGGGCCTGGGCCACCTCGACGAAGCCGAGCGGCTTCTCGGCCGCATGGCCACCCGTCTCGAATATGCCGACCTCTCCGAAGTCGCCCACGACGGCGGCCGCGAAACGTTGACCGACGTCCGCCGCTGCGTCGCCCAAGCCAACGCCGCCCTGCAGCAGCGGTACTTTGCGGGCTGACGGCCGATAAGACGGCTTATGTATAGCCGACTCGATCAAGGCTTTGGCGTCCGCCGCGCGCATTTCCGAAGCGGGTTGAGTACCGGCACCAAGCCTGCCTTGGCGAGTCCGGCGTCGAGCGTCGCAACGCCTTGATCATTTTGCTCCGCCTCGGCGAGCAGAAAGCAGTCGACGAAGTGCAGCTTCGGGCGTTGCCGGAAAAGCTCGAACGTGCGTTCGAGTGTTCGGCGATGCGGCACCCGGACACCCGGCAGGTCCATGACCTTCCGCATCGCTTCGGAAACGTCGCCGCGGCGAAGTCCGTAGTGCGACGTCAGAACGTAGACGCACTCACCCACGACGAGCGACGTCAACACGGCCGATGGTGCGCCGGACGTAGCGATGTCTTCGAAGAACGCACGGGCCGCCTCGGCAGGTTCTGGCGGGTCGCTCCCGACGACGAGCCGGAGAATCAGATTGGTGTCGACGAGGTAGTGATCGGCCATTCAAATCGCTTCGAGGGCTCGGATCAATCCGACTCTGCGCCGCGCCGGCCATCGCGAGCCCACGCACGCGCGGCCGCGGCACGCTCCTCTTCGTGGCTGGCAATCGGTAGCTTGATTTTGTCGCGAAGCATCCCCGCGACCTCATCGACACCCGGGTGCTTTCGCAAGACGATCTCGCCAGAGCTGTCGTCGAAAAGCAGTCGATCCCCGGCCTTAATGTTGTGCCGGTTGCGGAGCTCGACGGGCAGCGTCGTCTGCCCTTTGCTTGTCACGGTCGAATGCTCCATATCTGTACCTTACTTCTCATCCGTGTAAGGAAGCAAAGCGCTCCTTACAGTTTAGCCGCATTGCCAGCTACCATTCCGTGTGTCCGACGACGGCGGCATCCTCTGTGAGTCGTGCGGCTATCGGCTCGACGGACTGCCGGTCGAGGGGAATTGCCCGGAGTGTGGGACGCCGGTGCGGCTGAGCACCGTGGACTCGCCGCGGACGTTGTCGGCGTTTGAGGAGCACAACGGAGCGAGCGCGTTCTGGCGGACGACGCTGCGAATCTGGCTCAAGCCGGCCAAGGCGTTTGCGACGCTGCGGTCGCGCGTCGACGACCAGACGCGCGCGCTCGGGGCGTCGTTCGGACGCGATCACCTGATGCTCGCATCGGTGCCGGCGGCGCTGGCGATGACGGGGCATCTGGAGCTGAACGTGGGCTCGATCGGTGCGGCAGTCTCGCCTGGGCCGCCGAAGTTTTTGATGCTCGGGCCGGTGTTTTTGGTGACGCTGTTGCTTGCGTGGAGCGGACTGATGCTGGGCAGGAAGCTCATCATCGCGGTGGCGACGTTCGAGGCGCGGTGGCGTGGCATGCGGCTGCCCGGTCCGGTGGTGCGACGCGTCATGGACTACCACGTGGCACACCTGCTGCCGGTGACACTGATGGCCGCACTCGTCGT
The DNA here is from genome assembly GCA_038746835.1 of Planctomycetota bacterium. Taxonomy (NCBI): domain Bacteria; kingdom Pseudomonadati; phylum Planctomycetota; species Planctomycetota bacterium. The sequence goes on from JBCDKH010000019.1 coordinate 10,719, forward strand.
CGTGGCGGCGAACGTGGCGTTCCATCTGGGGCTGGCGGGACCGGCGACGTTTTTCAACTACCTCGTCGCGTTGTGCGGCGTCATTGTCGTCGGATCGGTGTGGTTGTTCTGGACGTTTTGGCTCGCGATGAGCAACATGCTCCGAGCGAATGTCTGATCTTGCCGTCGCCACCTCTCCCACGTTTCGCGATCACCGTCCGCCCGACGGTGCACCGCATCCGGAGCGGCCCGAGCGATACGACGCGATGTTGGCCGCGCTGGAGGGCATGCCGCATCGCCTGCTCGACGAGCCCGAGCCGGTGGACGATGAGACCCTGCTGATGGTCCACGGCCAGGCGCACGTCGAGCAGATCGGCCAGCTCAGTCGTCGGGGACGATGGGCGGACGCGGACACCTACGTCGGCGTCGGCAGCGACGAGATCGCCCGGCGCGGCGTCGCGTGCTGCCTGGCGGCTGCGGACGCGGTGGCGACGGGTGAATCGAAGCACGGCCTGGCGATCGTCCGTCCGCCTGGGCACCATGCCGAGCCGGATCGACCGATGGGCTTCTGCCTCTACGCCAACGCCGCCCTGGTCGTCCGGCACCTGCAGCGTCAGCACGGCATGGACCGAGTGGCGGTGGTCGACTTCGACGTCCACCACGGCAACGGCACCCAGGCTGTCTTCTGGCGCGACCCGAGCGTGCTCACCGTCAGCCTTCATGGCCACCCGGACCACCTCTGGCCCCACACCGGCTCGGCCGACGAGATCGGCGAGGGGACGGGCGAAGGGGCGTGCCTGAACGTGCCGCTCATGCCTGGGTGCAGCGACGATGACTACCGCAAGGCACTCGTCGAGAACGTTCTTCCACAAGTTCGTGCTTTTCAGCCCGAGGCGCTCGTCGTTTGCGCAGGCTTCGATGCACATGAGGATGATCCGTTGGCCAATCTTGCATTGACAACTCCGTTCTTCGATGAAATTGGTCGTTTACTCGCGTCTCTTGCACATCAAGCTTGTGAGGGACGCATTGTCATGACGTCCGAAGGTGGGTATGACCTCAAAGCTCTAACGAACGGAATGAACGCGTTTCTTAAAGGGCTCGGAAAGCAGGACTGAGGTCGCGAAGCCTCCTGCCTTTTTATTCACTGCATCTGACCTCTTTTACAATGCCGATCGCGGACCTGCATCTCGACCTCGCTTGGAACGTCGTTCAAGGTCGCGATCTCACGCATTCTCCAAAAGAGCAGCCGGACATCGGATTCGGACCTGCGTCGGTGTCGTTTGAGACACTCGCGGTCGGTGGGACGGAGTTGATCGGAGCGACGCTGTTCGCCGATCCGGACGCATCCGAAACCGCGTCTGAGCAATGCCATCGACAGCTGGATGCTTATGCCGGCATGTCGCTGCGCGTCGTGCGAGACGCCTCCGATCTCGACGGCGAAGGGCTTCGGGCGGTGTTGCTGATGGAGGGGGCCGATGCGATCGATGTCGACGACCCTGATGATGCCCGCCGTTGGTTCGATGCGGGCGTGCGCATCGTCGGCCTCGCGTGGGGACAGACGCGCTACGCCGGCGGCACGCGCTCGCCCGGCCCGCTCACGCCTGACGGCCGACGCCTCGTCCCTGTGCTCGACGAGCTCGGGATGATCCACGACGCATCGCACCTGGCGGATGACTCGCTCGCGGAGATGCTCGATCTGGCGAATGGGCCGCTGTTTGCGAGCCACTCGAACTGCCGCTCGCTCGTCGGCGAGGATCCGACGGGCCGGCATCTGCCGGACCGACACATCGAAGGCATCCTCCGCCGCGGCGGCATCGTCGGCATCAACCTGTTCGACAAGTTCCTCCTGCCACCCGCCGAACTGGAAAGGCGACGTGCGACGCTGACGGACTGGACGAACCACGTCCGCCACGTCTGCGACCTTGCCGGCGACGCGAACCACGTCGCCCTCGGCTCCGACGCCGACGGCGGCTTCGGGAAGCTGCGGTTGCCGATCGAACTCGAAACCGTCGCCGACTATCCAAAGCTTGGCACCGCCCTCTCCGACGCCGGCTTCAGCGACGCCGACGTCACCAACATCCTGTGGCACAACGCGGCCGGCTTCCTTCGCAAGAGCCTGCCAGGCGATGCGTCGTCCGATTGAACAAATCAGCGCCTGCGCTTCTTCGACTTCGCCTTCGATCGCGCCGGGTCTTTAAATCGCTTGCCGAGTGGTCCGCCCTTCTTTTCGTGTTCGGCGATCATTTCGCGGATCATCGCGGGCGGTTGTCGGTGCATGAGCAACTGCACCATCGTCCGCATGTACGGGTCGACGTGATTGAAGAAGGGTTTGTATGCACCACACAGGTAGTTCAGTCCGTCTTCGCCGTGGGGCGTTTTGATGAATCGGTGCTTCGGACACTCGCCGTGGCACGCGTGGCGCACCTCGCATTCGCGGCAGTACTTCGGCAGCGTGTCACGCTTGTCCGTGCCGAACTTCTTCTGGAATGGCGACTCGACCATGTCGCCCAGCGGCGTCTCCATGATGTTGCCGAGCTTGTAGCGCGGGTAGACGTAGTGGTCGCACGAGTAGACGTCACCGTTGTGCTCGACGGCCATGGCGCTGCCGCAGGTTTCGCTGAAGACGCAGAGGCTGGCCTGCTGCTGGCCGGTCATCTTGCTCATCCAGTTGCCTAGCGCGACGTCGAACATCTGGACGAACGTCTCGCCGATGTCGCGGCGGATCCATTCGTCGAAGATCGTGGCCAGGAACACGCCGTAGTCGCGGCTTCGGACCGACCACTCCGTCACCGGCGCGTAGAACCGCTCGCCGCCGTCGACGTCGGGCGGGCCTTGCAGCCACAGGCCGTCGTCTTTGAAGGGAGCGTCGTCGGTCGCGTCGCGTTCGACGAGCGGGATGAACTGGATGAAGCCGCTGCCGATGTCGCGGAGGTAGCGGTAGACGCGCAGCGGGTGCTGGCTGTTGATGCGGTTAACGACGGTGAGCGTGTTGAACTCGACCTCGTGCTTCTTCAGGATTTCCAGGCCACGCAGGACGTTGTGGCTGCTGGCGTTGCCCTGCTTGTCGACGCGGTAGCTGTCGTGCAGCTCCGGCGGACCGTCGATGCTGAGGCCGATGAGGAAGTTGTTCTCCTTGAGGAACTCGCCCCACTCGTCATCGAGGAGCGTGCCGTTGGTCTGGAAGGCGTTGTCGATCTGCCGGCCGTCGCCGTGCTTTTTTTGCAGTTCGACGACCTTTCGGAAAAAGCGGACGCCCAGGAGCGTCGGTTCGCCGCCCTGCCAGGCGAAGCTGACGTGCTGGCCGGGCTGGCTCTTGATGTACTGTTTGATGTACTGCTCCAGCACCTCGTCGGGCATTCGCCACTTGCGCTCGCCCTGATAGAGGGCCTCTTTTTCCAGGTAGAAGCAGTATTTGCAGTCGAGATTGCAGATCGGCCCGATCGGCTTGGTCATGACGTGGAACGGCCGGGTCGCCGTGTGGACGTTCTGCGTCGGCGCAGCCCGCAACGGCGAGACCTGACCTTCGGCAACCGGCAACGCGACGGGCATACCTGCCATACGAGGCGTCAAACCCGCAGGTTGCAAGTCGGATCGCCCCACGGAACCATGCCCACGTGCAGCAGCCGTCGGCAGACACCCTTCTCCAACGCGTCCGATCGCTCGACGACTGGTTTCACAATCTCAAAATCCCCGACGGCCATGGCGGCACGATCCAGACTCGGCCCGATCACCCCTTTGGCGACTTTCCGCAGTTCAAGTGGGATCAGGTCGCCCCGCACCTGCCGGCCGACCTTTCGGGCAAGACCTGCCTCGACGTGGGCACCAACAGCGGCTTCTACGCCTGCGAGCTCGCCAAACGCGGCGGACGCGTCCTCGGGATCGACCTGAACGACCACTACCTCGCCCAGGCCGACTTCGCACGCAAGGCGATGGGTCTCACGGGCCGCGTCGAGCTGCGCAACGTGCAGGTCTACGGCCTGGCCGCGGATGCGGAGGCGGGGCGTCGGTTCGACGTCATCCTGTTCATGGGCGTCTTCTACCACCTGCGCTACCCGCTGCTCGGGCTCGACGTCGTGAGCAAGCTCCTGGCAGACGACGGCCTGTTGGTCTTTCAGACGCTCGAAGCCCCGGGTGCCGAGCCGTTGCCCGTCGAAGAGACGCGGAGCCTGACGTTCCTGACGCGCGATCGTCTGGCAGACCCCGGCTGGCCGCGGATGCACTTTTTCGAGGACGGGTTCAACGGCGACCCGACCAACTGGTGGGCACCGGACCGATCGGGCGTCCTGGCGATGCTGCGATCGGCAGGCTTAAAGGTCGTGGGCGAGCCGGGCGACGAGATGTACCTCTGCCGGCCCAGCCCGACCCCGCCGCCGGGGCTGCCGGAGTTGCGTCGCGACGAGTACGTCGCCGCATTATCGGGCCTCAGCGGACGCTGATCCGGCGGGCGTCTTCGCCGAGGTGTTCGATCTCGACGGTCATCGCATCGCTCGGCAGCAGCTCAGCCACGCGGTCCGGCCATTCGACGACGACCACGTCGCCGTTGCGGGTGTCGTCGAGCAGCTCGCCGAAGCCGATCGCCTCGAAGTCATCGCTGCCGGCGACGCGGTAGGCATCCAGGTGATGCAACCGTCGACCGTCAGCGATCGGGTAGGTCTGGTGCAGGACGTACGTTGGCGAGGAGACGTCGGCCCTGTCGCCGCCGAGGGCTTCGACAATGCCTGCGACGAAGGTTGTCTTGCCCGCCCCGAGGTCGCCCACGAGCCGAAGGACGCCGCCACGTTCGAGTCGTTGTGCGACGCGGCTCGCCACGGCATGGGTCTGGGCGACGCTGGTCGAGGTGGTGACGTCTGCCCCGTGGACGAAGCCGCCCGGGGCGATCGTGATGACGTCATCGGTCGACGCCGCGGCGCTAGCCGCGGATCGGGCTGGCTCGATTGAATCAGCCTCGGATCCGCGGCTGGCGCCGCGGCGTTGCAGACGGATGCCGGTTCCACCGTCGACCGTGCCGATCGCGATCGCGTCGACGCCTTCGGGCGCGCGATCGGCAGCGAACAGCAACTCGTAGTCCTCGCCGTCGTTCAGGGCGTGTTGCAACGCGTCGCCGTCGAGTTGGCGCGCGTCGTCGTGGATCGGGACGTGCGTGAGCGTCGCGCCCAGGCCGTCGAGGAGCTTGGGCAGGTCGCCCGCGAGGCCGTCGGAGAGGTCCATCATCACGGACAGGCCGATCGCGTCGGCTTGGTCGGCCAGTCGCCGCCCTTCTGTAAGTCGTGGCGTGAACGTCAAATGCCTGCCGAGGATCGATCCGCCGAGTGGGCCGGTGACGAAGAGCTGCTGCCCGACGCGCACGCCGGTTCGCGGGACGGGCTGGTCCGCCGTGCCGAGGACGGCGACGACGATGGCCGTCGGGGCGTCCCATACGGCGAAGTCGCCACCGACGAGCACGCAGTCCGCCTCAGTCGCGGCCTCGGCAACGCCGTCGACGATCTCCAGGGCCGTGTCCAGTGACAAGTCGCGCGAGGCGACGAGCGAGAGCAGCAGTGCCGTTGGCTGGCCGCCCATGGCTGCGACGTCGCTGAGATTGCGATTCGCCGCCTTCCGCCCCGCCGCAAGGCCACCGGCCTCGGCCAGCCGCACGTGGACGCCGTCCAGCACCGGATCGATGCCCGCGAGCAGCTTGCCCGCCGGAGACGGCAGCACCGCCAGGTCGTCGCCTACGGCCGGGACGCGCCTTCGCAGCGCGTCGAGGAAGTCTCGCTCGTTGAGCCCGGCCACGATGCGACAGTAGATGACGACGCCGCGCCCGATAACGACGGCGACCCGTCACGTGCCCGGTAAAGCCTCGCCCTCCGGAAGCACCCGGGCCGATGCGACGATTGCCACGTGCGTTGTCGTGCCGGGAGTCGGTACGATGTCGGCGCGACCACCCGCGTCGACCGGACGCGACCTTCCGATGCCCTCGTCCGACGCCTCATCTTCCGCGGCTCCGTACCTGCGGCTGCTCGAACCGCTGCCCGCCGGCACCCTGCCCGACGAAGGTCCGATCGTCCGGCTCGATCGCCCGATCACCCAGGCCGGCTCGCGACGGACGGCACGGCTGTTCCTGTCGAGCCACACCGTCAGCCGGGCACACTGCCTCTTCGTCGTCCGGCCGGACGGCGTGATGGTGCGCGACACCGTCAGCCGATCGGGCACGCTCGTCAACGGCGACGCGGTCGACGAGGCCGTGCTGGAAGATGGCGACGAAGTCCAGCTGGGACGATTTCGGTTCACCTTCTTCGAAGGCGAACTGCCCACAGCGCGCGACGACACCCGCGCAGGCCCGGCTGAGCTGACGGCCATCCTGCCGGACGGCGGTGTGCTGACGAAAAAGGTCGCCGCGGATCGCCAGACGCTGCTGATCGGGCGGCGCGAGGGCATGGATCTGGTTCTGCCCAGCAGTCAGATCTCGACGGCCCACCTCGCGCTCATCCGTCTGCCACAGGCCGGCGGGAACGGGTTCGCCGCGTTCGACCTGGGCGGCAAGGGGTCAACGCGCAACGGCAAACGGCTCAAGCAGGCGGTCCTGAAAAACGGCGACACGCTGACGGCCGGTCCGGTCGAGATCACACTCGCCGTCGACATTCCGAAGCCGGCGGCGAGCAGGCGTCCCGCCTCGCCGGTCGCCGAAGCCCCGCCGGTGGCTCCGGAGCCGCCCGTCGAGCCGGAGGCCGAGGCTGAAACTGAGACGCCAGCGGACGAATCGCTGAGCGATTTCCGCCGGCAGTGGCAAAAACCCGCCGCCGACGACGTCGAGGACGCCGTCGTCGAAGCCGAGCCGGAAGCAGGCAGCGAACCAGAAGCGGCAGACGACTGGGTCCCCTTCGACGAGGACGAGACGGCGTCAGACGACGAGGCACCGGTCGCCGAGACCGAACCTGTCGCCGAGACGGAGGCGATCGAGGAGCCTTTCGTCGAAGACGAGGTGGAGGAGGCCGTCGCGGACGAACCCGAGGCGTCCGACGTCGCCGAAGCATTGCCGGCAGACGTGATCGCCGACGTGGTGCAGGAGCCCGTCGAAGAGCCACCGCCGATCGAGCAGATTGTCGAGGAGGCCGAGGAGCCAGAGCCGATCGAGACTGCCGGGACCGACGAGGCGGATGAGCCGGACGAAGTGATCGCCGCGCCGGTCGCTATCGAAGAGGAACCCATCGCTGTCGAGGAGGCGCCGGTCGCGGAGGTCGCGCCTCCGGAGGAGCCGCCTGCCGAGATTGCCGACGAGGTCGTTGAACCCGTCGCGGAGGAGGAAGTCGCCCCGATCGAACTGGCCGATACAGACGAGCCGGTCGCGATCGAAGAGGAAGCCGTCACGATCGAGGAAGAGCCGGTCGAGGAGGTCGCGCCGACGGAGGAACCGCGTGCGGAGATCGCCGACGTCGTCATCGAACCCGTCGAGGAGACGGAGGCCGCCCCGATTGAGCTAGCCGAGGTTGACGAAACGCCGACCGTTGAAGCAGAAGTCGCGGCCGAGCCTGTCGAGGAATCGGCGGACGTCGCGATCGACCTCGCCGAGGGCGAAACCGACGAGAACGGGGAAGACGAAGGCGTCGACCTGTCGATGCTCGACTTCGACGAGCCTGTGGCCGACCCGGCCACAGACGAAGTCGTCGCGGAAGTCGAGCCCGAACCGACTCCCGAGCCGTTGGTCGAGCCCGAGCCGGTCGCTGCAGTTGAGCCGGAACGAGCGGTCGAGCCCGTCGCCGAGGTCGAGCCCGAGCCAGTCGCCAAAGTCGAGCCCGAAGCCGACGTCGACACACCGGTGCGGCGGACGAAGGGGACGCGGCGAGTCATCGAGGCGGAGACGCTCGACGAGGTCGAGTCTGCGCCGTCGTTGCCCACCGCCTCGTCGCCGGACGAGGACGCGCTGTTCGACGCGAGCCACCAACTCGTCGCCGAGACGCCTGCGGAACCCGAACCTGCTGTCGAGTTCGAGCCGTCCACCGACGAGCCGGAAGGTCCGCCGCTGGCGACGTTCGAGGAGGAGAAGCGTTTCGAGCACAAGGCGACCGATGACGCGCCCGACGACAGGCCGTCGTCCACGCAGGAGCGGCCGGTCACGCCTGTCGTGAAGCCGGGCGACACCGGCTCAACCGGCAAGGCTGTGCCGCTGTCGTCGTGGCAAGCCAACTGGGGCTCGCTCGACTCGGTGACGAACACGCCACCGCCGGCGGTTGCCGATGCCGGCGTGCTGTCGTTCATGCCAGCCCCGACGCCGCTGGCACCGCAAACGCCCGAGCCGCAGGCAGAAGCACCGCCCGAGCCTGAGCCCGAAGCGACGCCGGAACCGGAGTCAGCTACGCCTGTCGATGCCGATGCCGACGAACCGGACGAGCCACCCATCGACGCACTGCCGCCGCTGGAGGGCAAGCCCAAGGACCGCCCGACGACTGTCGGCTTCGGCACGTCGTCCGACGACGATCTGCCCGAGATCGACGAGACCGCCAGGCCCGCCGGGCCGTTCTCGGAGGCGAAGTTTCCGCCGTCGAATCGCAAGGACGCCCCGCCGATCGGGCCAGCGTCCACGCCCACGCACGACACGCCCACGCACGAGTCGTCGGTGCTCGACCCGTCGTTCGTCATGCCCGAGACGTCGGGTCTGACCGGCACGGTCGAAGACTTCGGGCTCGACGCCGCCGTCGACCCGGCAGACCTGCGCGACACGCCCGCCGACGCCGTCCCGCCCAAGGACGACACGCGGCTTGGCGAAGCCCTCGACGACGAACCAGCCGTCCCGAGCGGCGGGTTCCTGCGCGTCATCCGCAACGGCGTCGACCCGGACGTGCTCAACGGCAACGGGCACGCGGGCGAGTACGACGCCGACGCCAACGGACACCGCGACGACGGTGGACTGGGTGTCGCTACCGCCGTCGCACCGGCTGCGACCGCCACTCGAACCGTCGGCCGACCAGCTGGTCCCGACGGTCGACGCCGCCGGCCACGCGTGCCGCCGACACCGAAGCGCGCAGCCGTCGCACGTGCCACCGCGACGGAATTGCAGCGGCGAAGCCCCAACCGCAAGAAGGCCGTCGCCCTCGTCGTCGGAACGACGCTCATAGCGATGGTCGGCGTGGTAGCGGCGGTGCTGACCCTGGCCGGGCCCACGTCGGTCGTCGAGGGTCGGCTGCGGCACGAGGTTCCTCAAAACCTGCCGATCGAGGAGCAGATCCTGTTCGAGCAGACGCGTGTCGCTGCGGTCAGCGATCCGAACGTGCGCAACGAGGCGGCGGCGATCCTTCGGCGTCAAGCGCCCGACGTCTCGCCGGGCTGGCTGGCAGGAGCTGGCGTCGAGGACGTGTTTGCGTCGTTCATTGCCGAACCGCCGGGCACGATGATCGTCGAGCGCAAGACGAAGAACGCCGAGGCCGGTCGCGCTCGAGTCGAAGCGTTGCTGCGAGCACTCGCCGCGTCGGATCAGGTGATCCGCGACGAGTCCGCGGCGGCGAAAGAGGCGGCCGATCGTCGTCGCGGGCGTCGACTGGGCATTGACGTGCAGGCGGGTCAGGTGACGCGTCAGCTGCAGGACCTGCGAACGCTGCAGAACCAGCGTGCCCTGGCAGAGCCGCTGCCGACCGCCGAAGCCATCGAGTCGCAGCTCGAAGCAATCCGCCAAAGCAAGACCGACGCCGTTCGCGACGCAGCCGAGGCACGAGCGGCGCTTGCGAAGCTGGCCGACCTTCCCGACGACGCCGGGCCCAACGGCGAGCCGGATCCGACGCTCGCCCAGCTGCGTCAGCAGGAACGCAACCTCGAACGCGACGCCCTCACCGCCGCCCCTTCGGAGAAACCGGCGCTGGCCGATGCGCTGTCGTCGCTCGGGCGTCGCATCGAGCTTCGCGAGGCCGAGCTGTCTGGCGAACGCCGACGCGCCGAGACGTCGCTTCGCCGCGACATTGCCCGCGCGGCCGTCGCGGCAGACACAGCCGACACGAACGAGGACGAGCTTCTGCGTCAGCTTCGAGACGTCCGCGATCGCCGCGACGAAGACCGACGCCTGCAGACCCAGATCGACGAAGCCATGGAGCGGTCGGCCACACTCGACGAAGAGCTGACGCGTCTTCGCGAAGAGGACGAGCAAGCCGCCATCGACGCCGCCGGCTTCGTCTACGCGACCGACGTCGGCGAGATCTCGTTCACCACCGGCGAAGACGAACGCCCGCAAATCATGGCCTACGGCCTGCTCGCGGTCTTCGCCCTCGGACTCGCAGCGCTCTACCTTGTGCTCCGCCGCTCGTAACTTCGCCACTCTCCGTCATCCCGAGCGCAGCCGAGGGACCTCGCAATGACAAGCGGACGAGGTCCTTCGACTCGCTGCGCTCGCTCAGGATGACGGAGGAACGCTCGGTGCGAACGGAGTGGATGCGTCACGCTTCGCCTGAGAGCAGCTTGCGCTTCTCGTCCCACTCGGCGTTCTCGCGTTTGTTTTCGCTCGCCAGCGGCTGGCCGGTGCGCATGGCTTCGAGCTCGAGGCGTGTCAGCTGGACGCTGCCCAGCTGGTAGTCCTCAAAGGCCTCGCACGCGACGGGGGCGATCGGCTTCATCAGCGCGAACATCGCCTCGGCGTAGTCGCGGATCTCTTTCTGCGCGTGGGCGTCGAGCCGAAGCCTGAGGAAGCGGAAGACGTTGTGCAGGTCGCACTTCCAGTACCACTCGGTGTAGACGTTCTGCGGCAACAGCATGCGGGCCGTCTCGCGGGCGACGCCTTCGTCGAGGTAACGCTCGTACGTGGCATAGCTGTCGCGCTCGACGGCGTCGAGGTGGCCCATGAAGGCGTCGGCCGTCGCGGCGGGCAGTTCGTCGCCACGGCCCTGGCGATTGGTGCTGCTCTGGGCCCGAAGGTCGTCGCGCGAGGGCTTGTAGAAGCGGTCCTGCACGACGCTGTAGCGGGCGCTGTACTCGTTGATGTTGGCCGTGCGGTGCCGGACCCACTGCCGGGCGACGAAGATCGGCATGACGCAGTGGAACTTGAGCTCCACCATCTCGAACGGCGTGGAGTGCCAGTGCCGCATGAGGTAGCGGATCAGGCCGCGGTCTTCGGTGACCTTTTTTGTGCCGGCGCCGTAGCTGACGCGCGCTGCCTGGACGATGGCCGCGTCGGCGGTTTGGCCTTCGCTGACGAGGCGTGGCATGGCGTCGACGAGGGCGACCATGCCGTGGTCGTGCACTTTGATCTCGCGACGCGCGTCGCCCTGCAGAATGTCGACGAGCGGCTGATCTGGGGAAATCCGTTGCGTTTCCATAATGACTGCCGGCAGGTTTACCGCGAAGTGGCCCCGCCGAGAACAAGGTATGCCACGAACAACACCACCAGCCCCAGACCTTCGATCGGCCCGAGCCGCCAGCGACCGAGCATCGCCGGCAGCGTCAGCAGCGACACCACCGCCAAAATCGGCAAGTCGATGCTGGACAACCGCGGCGACGCCGGCACCGTCTCGCCCAGGAGCAACAACATGCCAGCGACCAGCGCCGGAATGAGCGTTACCAGAAGCCCCGCCGTCATCGCCAGGGCGACGAGTGTGCCGGTCGCGCTGCCATTGCTGCTGCTGTTGATGGCCGGGCGAATGAGCGGGACAGCCAGCATCGGGCCGACCAGGATCATGCCGGTGAGTGCCTGCCCACCGGGGCGTCCCGCGACGTCGAGTCCGCCGGCACCGTGCCACGCAAGCCAGCCACCCGCGACCGTCAACAGTCCCGCCGCGGCGACCTGGACCCAGCCGATCGGCGCCGGCAAGAGCGCACGTCTCGCTCCCGCGACGAGGACGGCCACGCCGCACGCTGCGAGCAGGCCCAGGTCGAGCGTGGCCATCGCTCCACCCTGGACGACCACGAGCGCCGCCAGCGCCGCCGGCAGCAGCAGAACGCCCGCGGACGACGGGAGGTCGTCGGGTGCGTTCGAATCACTGTCGGGCTGGTTGATGAGGGCCAACCCTGCGACGAGCGTCATGCACGCGACGGCCAGCGCGATCGGCAACGTCATCGCCAGGTCCGGCAGCCCGACCCACGCCGCAGCGAGGCTGAGCAGCGTCGCGGGCAGAACGCCGGGCACGATCAGGCTCGCCGGGCCACGCGATCGCCCGGCATCGTGCGTCGCCCGCACCGCGAGATACGACGCGATCGTCGCCCCCAGGAGCAACGCCGCCGCGACGAGCGGCGTCGCGTCGGACGACGTTGCACTGACCTGAGCGAACAAGCGTCCACCCTAGCACGGGCGACGCGCTGCTCGATTCTGATCAGTGCCCCGAAGCCGAGAGCAGAGCGCAGCGTCGCTCCGGGTCTGATCGACTGACAAAAGGAACCCGACTCACGCTCGTCCCCGACCCGGGGTGACGCTGCGCTCTACCCACAGCTTCGACCTGTGACTCCAACGAGAGATGTCATGCTGCGACGGGCATGACACGACGCAGACGCGTGACAGACTCGGAAATGATGCGGATCGCGTCGCCGACCTCTGCGTCCGTCGTCTCGCGCGACAGACTCAGTCGGATGCTTCCGAATGCCCACGGCTCGGGGACACCCATCGCCAGCAGCACCCGGCTCGGCTCGAGCGAACCGCTGCTGCAGGCGGCACCGGCGCTGGCACAGACGCCGGCCTCGTTCATCAGCATCAGCAGGGCCTCCGCCTGCACACCCTTGAAGGCGATGTTGCTCGTGTTCGGCAGCCGATCGGCGTCGAGGCCGTTGATCCGAACGTCGGGCAACGCGTCAACAAGCGACTGCTCCAGCCGATCACGCTTGGCCGCGGTGTCGCCCGCAGCGGCGATGCGATCTGGCGACGTCTCTGCCGCGACGCCCGCCGCGAGGATGCCGACGACGTTCTCCGTCCCGCCGCGACGGTCCCGCTCCTGAGGCCCGCCCACCACCAGCGGCGGCACGCGCAGCCCACGCCGGACGTATAGACACCCGACGCCTTTGAGCCCGTGGAATTTGTGCGGCGAGAACGTCGCCGCGTCGCAACCGACGGCGTGTAGATCGACCGGCAGCTTGCCGACCATCTGCGTCGCGTCGACGTGCAGCGGCACGCCCTTCTCACGGCACACCTCCGCCAGCGACGCGACGTCGTTCAAAACGCCCGTCTCGTTGTTCGCCCAAATGACCGAGACGACCGCCGCGTCCTCGTCGAGCGCTTCCCGCATCGTTTCGGGCGACAGACGCCCTGATTCGTCCACCGGCAGGAAAGCCACATCACGGCCGGACTCGCCGAGGGTTTCGACGGTGCGGTGCGTCGCATCGTGCTCGACGACGGTCGTGACGATCCGGCCGGCACGCTTCGAAGCCAGGCCGCGGAGCAGCGTGTTTGTCGCCTCGGTGCCGCTGCCGGTGAAGGTGATCTCGCGGTCGCGACAGCCGACCAACTCCGCGACGCTCGCTCGGGCCTCGTCGATCGCGGCCCGCGTCTGCTGGCCGAGGGCGTGGACGCTGCTCGGGTTGCCAAACGCTTCGCCAACGGAGTCTCGCACACGCTCGACGACGGCATCGTCGGGCCGCGTGGTCGCGTTGTTGTCGAGGTAAATCACGCCGACGAACGTTAGCCAGTACGGTGTCTCGCATGGGCCAACCGAACCTGATGATCGTCATGTGCGACGAGCTCCGCTGGTGCGAGCCCGGCTGCTACGGCGGCCAGGCCAAGACGCCGCACCTCGACGCACTCGCCGCCCGTGGCGTCCGCTGCGAGACGGCCGTCAGCAACGCCCCGGTCTGCATGCCTGCCCGCAGTGTCGTCCTCAGCGGACAGCACGCCCGCACCTGCACGGGCTTCACGAACAACACCGCCCTTCGCTTCGCACGCGACGCCGACGGCTCGAAAGGGTGGTGCTTCGACGGCTACGCCCCGGCCGAAAAGTGCGGCTTCGACGACCCGACGCTCGCCGAACTGCTGCGAGACGCCGGCTATCACACGCGGGCCATCGGCAAGTGGCACGTCGACGCCTGGCCGCACGACCTCGGCTTCGACCGATACCTCATCCCGCGCAACCACCACGCTCATTCCGCCCAACCGTTCTGCGAAGACGGCGGCCCAGAGCTGATGCCCGACGGCTTCAGCCCCGACTTCGAGGCGGACCGCGTCTGCTCATTCCTCGCGGAAACGCACGAGAAGCCCTGGTTCCTCTACTACAACCTCAGCCCGCCGCACATGCCGCTGGCGGACATGCCCGAGCGGTACCTGACGATGTTCGACGCCGCTTCCGTCGGCCGACGTGGAAACGTGCCAGACGACTTCGTGCCGGAAGAGCGTGCCGTCGGGGCGTACCTGTGGGACTACCGGCACTACCTGCAGTTCATGCCCCACGCCGTCGCCGACGCCAAGGCCGGGCGATCGATCGAGGCGCTCTACGCGCTCTACCTCGGCGCGACCGCCTGGGTCGACGACCTCGTCGGCCGGGTCATGCAGCAGCTCGAAACGACCGGCCAGCTAGACGACACGCTCGTCATCTTCACCAGCGATCACGGCGACATGATGGGCAGCCACGGCCTGATGGGGAAGGCGACGCTCTACGAAGAGAGCTACCGCATCCCCATGATTGCCGCCGGCGCCGGCGTGCCCGGCGGAAGGGTCGCGTCCGACGGCGTCGCCTCGCTCCTCGACCTCGCCCCCACCCTCCTCGACGCGGCCAACCAGGCGTCGCTGGACCATCTGCAGGGCACGAGCCTCCTGCCGATGTTCGCTGGCACCGCCCCCGGCCCCGAGGCTGCCGTCATCGAAACCTCCCATGACGGCACCGGCCTCCGCACCACCAGCCACCTCCTGGCCCTGGACCGCCAAGACCAAGCGTTCACCGGCAACGTCCGACGCTTCCACGACCTGACGGCCGATCCCCAGCAAAACCAAGCTTTCGAGGACTCGGGCCTGCGGGTTGATCTGCAAAGTCGTTTAGCCGACTGGGACGCCACGACGCCTTGGCGTGCTCCCCACACTTGAGTTGAGCCGGCCATCGCCAGTTGTGCGTCCTCGTCAGTCGCCAGCGAAAGGTCGCTTGGGGTGGGACAGGACTTGGCCGATGGATGTCGAGGGGAGGAAGAACAGCTCGCCTCGGTCGACCGATCCGTCTTGGTAGAGGACGTTGCGCACGGCGTCACGGTGAGGCGTCGAGAATGGGTGAGACGTCTCGCCGAAGATGTCGCTGCGGAAGGGGGCGATCAGCCCTCGGTTCGCCTGGCTTTTGATCGTCGTTACGACCTCAGCGACGAGCGGGACGTAATCGTCCCGCGTGACTTGGAACTGTGGGTTTGCAGGGACCTTGGCGAGCTGTTCGCCGAGGTAGTGGACCGTGCCGTCGGTCGAGCTGGTCGTCGGATTGTTCGCGCGATTGCCGTTGGGCAAGATGGAGTACCAACCGAAGCTGTACAAGCCCTTGTACGACGTGTTCCACTCGGCACCCCAGGCGAGTGAAGCTGAGTCCGACTCGACGAAGGTGACGTTGTCTGCCGGGCAGAACAACACGTCTCGCCGCTCTTCGTTGGCCGGATCGTCGCTCGGCAGGTATCCGCCCTCGACGATGCGTTCGATCCAGCCGAACCCGTTGTAGTGCAGGTTGTCCGCGTCGCCGTGGGCACTGGGGAGCGCGCCTTGCTCCGACGCGTAGGCCCGGAGGCCGATGCCGACCTGACGCAGGTTGGAGGCGCAGACGACCAGCCGTGCCGAGTTCTGAGCACGACTGAGCGTGGGGAGCAGAATCGAAATCAACAGAGAGATGATCGCAATGACCACGAGCAGCTCCACCAACGTGAACGCTCGGGCGGATCTGGTTTTCGAAGAAACGTGCTCCATCATGACAGCCTCCTCAACGTGTCGAAGCCAGCGGCAACACCGTCGGCGAAGCGAGCTCGCGTTCGAGGTGAAATCGTCCGTGACTCCACCTTGAAACGCCTACTTGGTTGTCGGCGATACCGACAGACCGCTTCACATGCGTCGCCTCGCAAGCACGAGCATGCCACCGAAAACGCCCATGCCGACGGATGTCGGCTCCGGGATTACGGTTCCGGTGCCCTTCCACAGAGTTCCTTGGGTCAGGTCGCCGTCGAGATTGGTCAAGACGGATCGACTGAACGCATCGGCCGTGCCATTGGTGTTCTCACCACCCGTGTTGTTGTTCGCCAGACCGAATCCGACCGTGTTGTTGCCGAAGAAGTTCGTGTTGCCAGCGAAGTTCGTGAACGTGAAGTTGTCGACGACCGGATCCACGCTGGCGTCGCCGTCCGCGTCGACGGCCAGAACGAGCGTGCTGCCGGGGTCGCTGCTGCCGGGCGTGTTGTAGATGAGCGCGATGCTCGTCTCGACGCCAGCCGTCAGTGTCCCGCCCGAGAAGTTGACCGCGACGGTGTCGTCGCCCAGGTTGTCTTCGAACGAGAGGTCGTTGGTGCTGGGCGACCATGCGTTGCTCTGCTGCGTCGCACCGCTGTTGGCCTTGGAGACGAAGACGGGCACGCCGTCGATCAGGAACAGCCCTGTGCCGTTGGACTCGGCACCGACCTCGAACAGGCGAACGCTGCCGGTCAGGTCGTTGGCGGTCGGCGTGAACGTGATGTTGAGCGTGAAGTTGTCCGACGCTGCGAATCCCGCGCCTCCACCGCTGCCGGCCGACGTCACGTTGCTGACTTGGGTCAGCCCGGTGGTGTCGACCAGGACGGCCGCGGAAGCGACGCTGGTCGCGGCGAGGGACGCCGCTGTGACGGCGATGACTTGAGTGGTCCGAGTAAGCATTTGAATCCTCCTGTCAGGAAAGTGAGCAATCGAAGCGGAAAAAGGCCCTAGCCGTGGACGACGAGTTGTGGCTCGACGAGCCGCGGCTCGGTCTGGAACTGTTCAAAGGACGAGTCGGACGATCGGCTGACGCGGAACGCCTCTTCGGCGAGCACGCGGCCGATCTGTCGGTTGTTCTTGTCGATCGTGGCGGCCGGGCGGAACTGCCGTTCTTGCCAGTCGAACGTCGCACCCAGATTGTGGTCGTACCCGACGATCATGATGTCCGACTCCGGATCGACACCAAGACGCCGGCACGCTTCAGACAAAAAGACCGCGTGGTGGTCGGACGTGCCGATGAGCGCGTCGACCGCGTCTGGGCCCGTGATCCGGTCGATGAGGAATCCGACGATCTGCCTCACCGCGTGGTCGAACGCATCCGGCTGCCCACAGGCTGCTTCGTTTGTGCCGCTCAGCGGCAGATGGACCGGCGTCAACGACGCGACGTCACGCCGCTTGCATACTGCGTCGTAGCCGATCTCGCGTTCCTTGATCCAAGGCCGAGACGAGATGTCGGGCGAGAACCCAGTCCAGACCGGAAGGATGCGGCGACACCCGCGCTCAATCAGCCAATCGGTCAGCATGCCACAGCCGGCCTGATGGTCCGATCCCACGCGCACCGAGGCGTCGGCCTGTGCGTCGCTTCCATAGACGACCAGCGGCACGCCGGCGCGTACGAAGCGTTCTCGCGCCTGCCGACTGAGCTCGAAACCGGACATGTCCCGCAGCCCAACCACCGCCATCGGTCGTTGGGCGACGAGAATGCGGAGCGTCTCGATCGTCAGCGTCGAGGGGGCCAGCGCCATCGCGTTGCCGCCGAGCGAACGAACGCGCGACAGCAACGCCGCCTCGATCATCCGGTCACTCGCCGGATTGACGGTTCCCTCGTCTTCGCCTGCTGCGTGCTCCGTCAGAAGCACCACCGTGTTGTCGAGCAGTGTTCGGCCGGTCGTCTCCGATCGAATCGGCAAGTCCGTCGATGGGTCATTCGGCAGACACAGGCGCCGCCCGCGAACGCCGTGCGGCCGGATGTAGCCGACCTCTTCGAGGCTCCCCAGGACGGCGCGGATGGTCGGACGTGAGACGTCGAAGTCCTCTGCCAGCACACGCTCGGACGGCAGCGGCTCGACCCGGTCGCCGGTGTTGGCCATCTCCACGAGACGGTCAAGGACGCGGCGCTGTCGGGGCGTCGTGATGCGGGTGAGCACATCGCTGGCCACGGCGGTGGACATGCCGGGAGACTAACCCTTTGCCGAACCACTTGCAACCACAAATACATCCACAATTTTGGTCCTTTATTTTCTTACCATTATGACCATGTGACGTTTGCACAGAACCAGCAATCGGGTATGCTTGCTCCCGGTCCGCAGGGCCTTCGCATCAGATGGATGCCCTGACTCGGCTTCCGCATACCGGCTTCAACGATGAAAAATCGATCATTGAGGGCAGTGTTGTCCGCAACAACTGCGCCTGCTCCGGGCGACATTCGTCGGCCGCGTGGCAAAATCGGCCGAGGTTCGTGGGCATGGACCGTGTTGCTGATGGTCATGCTCTTGGCCAACACGGCCGCACAGGCGGCGTCCGAGGCGTTCGACTTGGTTGTGACCAAACAGGCGTTCAACGTGCCGAGCGGTGTCAGCTACGAGCCGACCGCTCCGATCGTCGTCGAACTCGAAGTGACCAACGCAGGAGACGAAACGGTCGATTTCACACACGCTCGGTGGCAGGTCCGCCGGGTGCGCGAGCTGGTTGGGGATCCGCGTGACATTTGGATGAGCCAGTGGACCGACCTCGACGTCATTGCCACGGGCGCGTTTGAAAAGGACCCCGGTCTTCCCGAAGCAATCGAACCGGGTCAGGCGGTGCCGATGCGCTTCGCCTTCACGCCCGGCCAGTACGGCTCGTTCAGCGTGCTGATTCAGGTCGACCCGAAGCTCAACCGCAACGGCACCGAACGAACTCAAGGTGGCACGACGCCGCTACGCCTCACGACGACCGCCGTCATTCGACAGCCGGCCGAGGGATTTCGTCCGCTGTCGCCTTATCAAGTCGGCATCAGCGAGGCCCGGCATCGGCGGACGCGGGAGTACTTCGACCTCATGGGGCGATGGGGCTTCAAACAAGTCCGCTACGGCATGATGAGTGTCGAGCAAAAGGACCCGAGCGCTCTCGACGGCAACGTCGAGTACGACTTTGGCGAGATTGACAGCGTCGTCGACGCTCTGCGCGAGCACGGCATTGAGGCACAGATCGGCATGATGGCCTACGGCGACGGCGGCTTCCTCGATCGGCCGATGATCGGCGATCGGCTCATCACCTACATCGGCACGCGCAAAGCCAACCTGCTCGTCACGCCCGAAGACCTCGGCTCCGTCGGCGAAAACGGCACTTGGGCAGACTGGCTCTACCACCTGCTCGACGGGCGGACCGACGTCTTCACCAGCGGGTTCATCCGCAACGAGCCCTGGGAAGGTGGCAGCATCAGCAACTACCACGCGACCGCCGAGTACTACCGGCAGGTCAATCGCCTCGCACGCGAGGTCGCCAAATCCGTCGATCCGGAATTCAAGATCGTCGGTGCCGACTCGGGCATGAACACGATCGATCAGTTCGTCATGTCCGGCGCGGCCGAAGTGTTCGACGCCCTGACCGTCCACGAGTACGGCACGGTCTACCGCGGCAATCTCTCGAACGTCATTGCCGAAACCTTCGGCTGGCCCGTCTATCACAACGAAAACTGGTCCGGACCGTCCGACGCGTTCGTGATCATCAAAACGACCAACGGCCTGGCCGATGGCATGCTTTTGGAGCACCCGGTCGGCAGCGGCACCGGCTATCTGCCGTTGGGTGTCAAGCGTGACTACACGCTCATCGCGCCCCGGCCGCTCGCACAGGTGACGGCGACGATGCTGCACTTCATCGAAGACACCCGGCACGCCGAAGATCTTTCGCCACAGCACACGCCGCACGTGCACCTGTTCAAGGCCCACGAGTTGGCCGTCGATCCGGACAAGCATGCCGCAGTCGTCTTCGGCCGCTCGCCCCTGCACGGGCCGGCCTTCGATCCGGACCGACACGACGGCGTGTTCTTCGGCGTCCTCACGCCCGGCACGATGGCCATCCCCGATCCGGACGTCGTCGTCACCGCGTACGACCTCGAAGGCAACGAACTACCGAGGCTGCACGGCACCGACACGCTCGACATTCCGCTCACCGATCAGCCGTACTACCTCGTTTCCGACAACGGCTACGACGACCTTCGGCAACGACTCGTCGATGCTGAAGTTCGACAGCATGGCCAACCGTTCCAGGTGGAGATCGACGACTTCACGTCGCCGCTGACATCGGGCGATGCGATGCTCACGGTTCGCGTGACCAACCGTGCCGCGACGCCCCGCACAGCCGTCATCGACGTCGCGCTTCCGGATGGTCTGTCGATCACGAGCGAGTTCGAGCCGGTTCTGCTTGAGCCCGGCGAGCAGCGTGAAGTCTCTGTCGGCGTCACGGCCGACCGGTCCGCGCCGGCCAATCGCTATCCGATCAAGCTCACGGTTCGACCCGAAGGCGGCGACGCTCACGACGCGCTGGTCGTTGAGGAAAACCTCCACGAATCCCTGATCGTCCACGGCACGCCGACCGTCGACGGCGATCTGTCCGACTGGCCAGAGCTCGGCGCCAGGCCGGTCTACATCACCGGCGGCATCGTCGAGGTCGACCCGGGCGAGGCGCTGTGGTTCCCGATGGACAACCTGGAGGCCGACGATGCGTCCGGCATGTCCGCACGGTTTGCTGCACTCTGGGATGAGACGCACTTCTACGTCGCTGCCGAGGTGCGCGACCCGACCGAGGACTTTCGCCCCAGCGAAGACGGCGGGACGACATTCGTCGTCCATCGAGACTTCCCCTACCTCTACTGGGACAACGGCCGCCGCGTGCCGCTGTTCCGTGGCGCACGCGGCGACGGACTGAAGCTCGCCTTCGACGTTCTGCCGCTCGGCGAGAAGGACCAACCGCTCCTGCCGCGCGAGGCACAGCTCCAGCTCGACGACCGATTCGAGACGCTCCATCCCGATCACGAGATCGACCTCTACCCAGGCCGCGTCAACACGCTCGAGCGTTCGTACGACGAGGTCCACGCCGATCACCTCGCAAGCCTGAAAGACCCCTCACATCCCAATCACAAGGCACGATGGCCCGAGTTCGAAGGGCCGACGTGGGTGTACGAAGCGCCGACCAAGCCGGAGGCCTGGCGATTCCTGGCACCGGGCGTGCCGTTGCACAACGCCTATCCGTTCTCGCCGATCAGCGAACGCGATCAGAAGCTTCTCGATGACGTCCCCTTCGAGTTGCGTCGCACACCGACGGGCTGGGTTTACGAAGCGGCGATCCCGTGGACCGAGCTCTCCGCCGTCCAGCCGGAAGTCGGCAAAGTCGTCAACTTCGCCTTCTACGTGCTCGATGCGGGTCGTCAGAAGCTCAAGTGGACCGACGACCGATCGGCCGGGGCGCATCGCAACGTGACAATGCACCCGACGTGGCTCATGAATCAGGCGATTCGAACGAAGTGGGGCTTTCAACCACCCGCCGATGAAACGGCGTCCGATGACTGAGTCCGCCCACGCCACGCGCTGGATCGCACCGCCGCCCGACGGCACTGCCGAGCAGCCGATGCACTGGTGGGCCGCGCTTGGGCTCAATCGTGCATCGGGCAACAGCGGCACGATCGAGGTGACGGCTGACGCGCGGTTCACGCTGTGGCTTGAGATCGACGGG
This sequence comes from Planctomycetota bacterium, assembly GCA_038746835.1. NCBI lineage: Bacteria > Pseudomonadati > Planctomycetota > Planctomycetota bacterium. The sequence continues at coordinate 32,242 of JBCDKH010000019.1, forward strand.
GAACGCCGACTGATCGGACGCGGTCCTCATCGCGGGACCCCGGCGTCGTGGTGTGTCCATCGCTACGCGTTGTCGATCCCTTCGGCACCATGTCGTCTGCTCGCGTTCATCGAAAGCGGCATCGGCGAGCTCGGCACAACGTCGGCTGCGCAGCTTTCGATTTCACCGGGATTCTGGCTCCGCTCGAGCAGCTTCGGCGACCTCACGCTCGACACCGGCATCGCCGATTGGCGTGTCACGTCGGCCGACGGCTTTCGGTGGCGATTTCCGAGCGACGTGCCCAACAGCCGACTCGCCGGCGGTGAGCAGTGGATGGATGTCGCCCGTTTCGACGCTGCACGCGACGCCGCGAAAAGCCACTGGTCCCTTGCCAGTGCGTGCGCGCCCGACGAACATCGAACGCTCGAGCCGACGCCGCTGCCAGAGATGATCCACCGTCGCTGTCGAGGTGGTCGAGTTTGCACGGTGACCGGCGC
>JBCDKH010000020.1 GCA_038746835.1 Planctomycetota bacterium
AGGGTCCCGGCGGCAGTGCCGATCGTGCGACGCGTCATCCCGGCGACGTGCGACCGACCCGCGGATCCGTCCGCGGCAACGACAGTGTACCGGCAGCAGCCGCGATGCAAACCCTTGAAGGGCACAAAAGCAAACTTCCTGGTGACGTCTGATAAAGCGCGATCTGCCTTGGCCACACGGGTGCTCAGGCGACGTCGATCACGCCGCCCTGGGCCTCGGCTTCGGCGGCGAGGGCGTCTTTCTGTTGCTTGATGAGATCCCGGACCTTGGCCTCTTCGGCCTCGATCTTCTCGCGGACGATCACGCCGGCCATCATGCCGACGACGTAGCCGATGACGAACGTCGCGGCCATGCCTTGCAGCGCGACGAGGACGACGGTTTCGAGCGGATTGTCCCCGAAGATCGTGCCCGCCAGCAGACATGCGACGAAGCAGACGAGCGAGAGGATGGCCGCGATGCGGACCGGCATGAGTCGAGTCGGCTACGCCTTGCTTCGGCGAAGGCGGGTCAGGCGGGCGACCCGGCCGAAGAAGCCGTAGTCGCGCGGCAGCGAGGCCGCGACCCCTTCTTCCAATCGGGCTGCCAGCCGCTTGATCGCCACCGACGCCGACGCCGTCGGCTCGCCCAGCACGAATGGTCGACGCTTGCGGACCGCGCGGGTCACCGCCGGATCGAGCGGGACGAAGCCGGCGTCTTCGATCGTCGCGCCGAGGAACCGGGCGGCGACCTGAGCGACACGCTCGTAGACGCCGCGAGCTTCGCTGTTCGACTTGGCCTCGTTGACCAAGAGCGCGACGCGACCAGAGGCTGTGCCTTCGCCGGTCTTGGCTCGTTCCCGCAGGACGACCTTGATGGTGGCGTAGGCGTCAGTGATGGCCGTTGGTTCGGGCGTGGTGACGACGATGACCTGGTCCGCGGCGCCGGTGAAACTCAGGACGTTCGGGCTGATGCCGGCACCGGTGTCCACGAGGATGACGTCGGCCTCGTCTTCGAGCGGCTGGAGACTGTCGAGGAGTCGGCGGTGCTCCTGCTCGGGCAGGTCGGCCATGCGGGCCAGACCCGTCGCGCCGGCGGCGAGGCGGAAACCGCCCGGCCCTTCGGCCAGCACGTCCGCCAGGTTCTTGCGCCGCGCGACGACGTGCGCGAGGTTGTACTGAAGGTTGAGCCCGCAGACGACGTCGGCGTTGGCAAGGCCCATGTCGGCGTCGAGGAGGATGACGCGTTTGCCCGCGCGGGCGAGCGTGGTCGCGAGGTTGACGGCGATGTTCGTCTTGCCCACGCCGCCCTTGCCGCTGGTGACGGCGATGACTTTGGCGCGGCGTTGTCGTGGTGCTCGCGTCTCGCGCTGGACGGGCGCGGTCCGTTGGCTCGCCGGCTTGCCGCCCCGCCGTCGGACCAGATCGCGCAGGCCCTTCGCCTGATCGTCGGCGGCGCGTGCGACGGGTGCGGTCGGGTTGGCGAAGCTGAAAGCGCTCATGCGAGTCTTCAGGGACAATCGACAATCACTCAGGCGACGGCGGCTGCGGGTGTCTCGGCCTCGGCTTCGAGGATCAGCGAGGCGAGGCGTTTCGCACAAGCCGGCTCGATGTCGGCCGGGACGTTCTGGCCGTGCGTCACGTAGCTCAGCGGCAGGTTGGCCTCGGCAGCGACGTCGACCAGCGCGCCCAGCTCGGCGGCCTCGTCGAGCTTGGTGAAGCAGAGGCGATCCGTCCGCAGACCGGCGAACCGCTTGAGGGCCATCTTCAACGAGCCGGCACCGTGATTGGCCGAGAGCACGAGGTGGACTTCCGCCGGATCCGCAGCGGTCAGGAACTCGTCGAGCTCCGCCAGCTTCACCGCATCGCGCGGACTTCGGCCGGCAGTGTCGATGATGACGAAGTCGTGATCGGCGACGCGGGCGATGGCGTCCTTCACCTCGCGCGGCTCGCTCACGACAGCCAGCGGTGCGTCGATGATGTCGGCGTACTTCTTGAGCTGGTCGATCGCCGCGATGCGATACGTGTCGATCGTGACGAGCGCGACGGTGGCGTTTTCCTTGAGTTTCAGGTTGGCCGCGAGCTTGGCGACGGTGGTCGTCTTGCCGACGCCCGTCGGGCCGACGAGTGCGATGACGGTCGGCTTGCCCTTGCCGCGGCGACACGACGGGCCAGCCTCGGCGAGACGTTCAGCGAGGGCCTTGTGGACCAGCTTGTCGAGCGCGGGCCGGTCGGTCGCGTCGGCTCGATCGCGTCGCTCGACGGCCTCTTTGATGACGGCCGACGCGTGGCACTGGCTGACGCCTGCGTCGAGGAGTCGGCGGAAGATCGGCGAGGCGTCGTCGGGCAGGTGCGGCGTGCGGCTGTTCTGGACCTGGTCGACCAGCTCGCCGACGAGCTCGCGGAGTTGGCCGACTTCTTTCTGTACGCCCAGGTACGCCGCGGCCGCCCCGCCGGTGGATTCGAGCAACGCTTCGCCCGGCTTCCTGGCAGCGGCGGCGCGTGGGCGTGTGGCTTGTGCCGGTCGAGGCTGCGGACGACGCGGCATGCGCAGCCCTTGGCCGGCGGTGATTTCGACGTGCTCGCGCTTGAGCAGCCCGAGCCAGCGGCGCGTCGCGACGTTGCGCGTCGCGAGGATGACCGCGTTGGTGCCCAGCTCGTTCTTCACGGCGTCGAGGCAGAGGCTCATCGTTGGCGCGGTGAACCGGCGCAGTTCCATCTGCCCGGCGGGCGGAGCTTCGTCGCGCACAGCCGGCTTGGCGGTGCGGCGTGGCCGGGCGGCGGTGGGCGGCGGGGGTTGGAGGGTCTGGGTCATGGTGCCTCGCGTCCTGCAAGGGCTGGGTAAGACGCCGGTTCCACCGGCACACGTTGTTTATCGGGCGTTGATGGTCTCGTGCGACAGTGCGGTCATGTCGCCTCCAGTCCGGCCATGGCGACGGCTTCGATCTGGACGTCCGGGACGATTTCGTTGTAGCCAATCACGGCCACCTGCGGCAGCGTCGCCTCGAGCATCCGACGCATCGCCAGACGCACGTGCGGACTGCACAGCACGACCGCCGGGCGACCGGTCGCGGTGAGTTCGGCGACCTTTTCCGCCACACGTTGGACGACCGCGCGGGCCGTCTGCGGCGGCATGGTGTTCGTCGTCGCACCGCTGGCCTCGTCGCGCTGCAGATGCTGCGCGACGGCGTCTTCCAAAGCGGGGTCGAGCGTGACGCAGTGGAGGCGATCTTCCTCGTCGACGTGCTGCTTGCAGATCGTGCGGGCCAGCGCGTTGCGGCAGTACTCGGCGAGGACTTCAGGGTCTTTGGTGCGTGTGCCGTAGTCGCCGAGGGTTTCGAGGATGGTCTCGAGGTCGCGGACGGGCACGCGCTCGCGAAGCAGGAGCTGCATGACCTTCTGTACCTCGCCGATCTTGACGACGCCCGGCACGACCTCGTCGACCAGCGCCGGCACGCGTTCCTTCAGGCCGTCGACGAGGCGGCGCAGGTTTTGTCTGCCCAAGAGCTCGCCGGCGTGTCGGCGGATGATTTCGGTCAGGTGCGTCGCGACGACGGCGGACGCCTCGACGACGGTGTAGTTGAGCAGCTCGGCCTCGGGCTTCTGCGGCTCGGTGATCCAGTAGGCCGGCAGACCGAATGCCGGCTCGACGGTGGGCGAGGCATGCTTGAGTTCACCTGCGACGATGCCGTTGTCCATCGCCAGGAACTGATCCGGGAAGGCTTCGCCGCGGGCGACGGGCATGCCGCGAATCTTGATCTGGTAGTCGTTCGGGCCGAGGCGCATCTCGTCGCGGATGCGGACGCTGGGCACGATGATGCCGAGTTCCTGGGCGATCTGACGGCGGATCATGCCGACGCGGCCGGGCAGCTCGCCGTTTTGCCGCGGGTCGATGAGCGAGACCAGGCCGTAGCCGACTTCGAGTTCGAGGGCGTCGACTTCGAGTTCCTGCTCGATGGGCGCGGGCTTCTGCTCCTCGGCGGCGGCGGAGGAGAGACGCTGTTTGTCTTCGAGCTGGGCCCGCTGTTTCGTGCCGCGGTCGAGCATGAAGGCCATCGCGCCGCAGCACAGGCCGATGGCCAGCAGCGGCATCGTCGGCAGGCCCGTGAAGGCCATGAGTCCGAGGAAGGCGGCGGCGATCGCGAGCGGCTTCGGATTGGCCGAGAGCTGGCTGACGACCTGCTCGCCGAGTTCCGCGCGGGTCGAGCTGCGCGTGACGATCAGGCCCGCGCCCAGCGCCGTGATGAACGCCGGCACCTGACTGACGAGGCCGTCACCGATGGTCAGCCGCGTGAACAGCTCGGCCGTGTCACCAAGCGGCCAGTCGCGTTCGACCAGGCCGACGTACATGCCGCCGGCGACGTTGACGAGGGTGATGATGATGCCCGCGATCGCGTCGCCGCGGGTGAACTTCGACGCACCGTCCATCGCCCCGTAGAAGTCGGCCTCCTGGCTGATTTCCTCGCGACGCTTGCGCGCCTGCTGCTCGTCGAGCAGCCCGGCGTTGAGGTCGGCGTCGATGGCCATCTGCTTGCCGGGCATCGCGTCGAGCGTGAACCGCGCGGCCACTTCGCTGATGCGCGTCGCACCCTTGGTGATGACGACGAACTGGATGACGAAGATGATCGCGAAGATGATGAACCCGACCGCCATCGACCCGCCGGTGACGAAGTCGGCAAACGCCTTCACGACCGCGCCGGCATCGCCCGCCGCCTGAGCCGGACCCGCCCCGCCTTCGCCGGCGGTCAGGATGAGCCGGGTCGTCGCGACGTTCAGCGTCAGCCGGAACATCGTCACCGCCAAGAGCAGGCTCGGCAGGACGGCAAACTCCAGCGGCGACTTCACGTACATCGCCGTCACCAAGAGCACCAGACTCAGCGTCAGGTTGATGACCAGCAGCAAGTCCAGCACCGCCGGCGGCAGCGGGACGAGCAAGACGAGCAGAAGCGCGATGCACGACGCCGGGAAGATCAGGCCCCGGTGCTTGACCAGTCCAGCCAACACCGACGCACCAGGTGCGGCAGGTGAAGCGGATTGAGACGCAAGCGTGGTCATGCGGCAGTCCGTTGCCGACCTCGTGAAGGTGCCCGACGACGTCCGATGAACGTCCAGTCGGTCGAGCTGTCACCGCGGCATCCATGCCTCGGCGGGCCGTCGTGATTCAGGCGGCGCCGGCCAGCTCGCGTTCGAGCCGGTAGACGTATGCCAGAAGTTCCGCGACGGCGGCGTAGAAATCTTCGGGTATTTCCTGCCCGACTTCAATAGCCCCGTACAACCCCCGAGCAAGCGGCGGTCTTTCCACGATCGGCACACCGTTGGCCGACGCGACCTCGCGAATGCGCTGGGCCATCAGGTCCGCCCCCTTGGCCACAACGCGTGGAGCCTGCATCGAGTCCTCGTCATACTTGATCGCGACCGCGAAGTGTGTCGGGTTCGTGACGACGACGTCGGCCTCAGGCACGTCCTGCGCGATCGATCGCATCGCCTGCTGCATCTGGATTTGGCGACGTCGTTTTTTGACCTCGGGGTCGCCTTCCATCTTCTTCATTTCGTCCTTCACCTGCTGGTGCGTCATCCGCAGGTCTTTTTCATGACGCTGCCGTTGGTAGAAGAAGTCGATGATCGCGATGAGCAGGAGCGCGGCCGCGACCTTGGCGGCGACGATCAGCACGCTCATCGCGGCCGCCGGTGCGACAGCGGCCGGGTCGATCCGCTGGAGCCCGACGATCTTGCCCAGCTCGGTCGAGACGGCCCACCAGGCGACGAGCGTCACCGCGATCAGCTTCATCAGGTTCATCGCGAAGCCGACGTACGTTTTCGCCGCGAAGAAGAGCTTTTTCGCCCCGGCGAACGGATTGAGGATCTCCGCCTTGGGTTCGAGCTTCTTGAACGCGACGAGGAAGCCGGTCTGAATCACATTGCCTGCCACGGCCGCGAAGGCCAGGACCAGCATGATCGGGCCCATGCCCAGCGCGATCTCCAGGACGATCGTCTTGGCCATCGCCATGACGCCCTCGACCCGCGTCGCCTCCCGCGGCGGGAGCTCGGCAATGCTGACGAACGTCACGTTCAAGATCGACTCCCACAGCCGCGGCCCGAGGATCCACAGCGCGATCAACGACCCGGCCAGCACGACGGACGCGGCCAGGTCCTGACTCTTGGCGACGTTCCCCTCCTGCCGAGCCTCCTGACGCCGCTTGGGCGTCGGATCCTGGGTCTTTTCCTGGTCCTGATCGTCGGGCATGGGCGAAGGTCAAGGAAGATCCGTCATCCTGAGCGAGCGAAGCGAGTCGAAGGACCTCGATTGAGCGGACGTGCAGAACCGGGCTAGGTCCCTCGGCTGCGCTCGGGATGACGGAGCGAGAGATTTCTCAGGTTTGTGTCCACAGCCGCGTCGCCAGATCGAGGCCTTCGTCGAGGGCGCCGTTGAGCAGGTAGGCCGTGGCGGCGAGGCCGGTGATGACGATGGTCAGGCCGACCAAGGCGCGGAGGCTCAGGCCGACGGAGAGGAGGTTGAGGGCCGGGATGGTCTTGCCGAGCATGCCCAGTGCCAGGTCGACCACGAGCATCGAGCAGCAGATCGGAGCGGCGATCCGCAAGGCCAGCGTCGCACACGCGAGCAGCGCCTCGACGAGCAGATCGAGCGTCGCGGCGTCGACGGCGAACGAGAGCGGCGGGACGTGGTCGAAGCTGTCGCGCAGGCCGAGCAGCATCGCGTGGTGCCCGTCGAGCGAGAGGAAGATGAAAAGCGTGAGGATGAAGTAGAGATCGCCCAGCGGGTTGCCGCCGACGTCACTGCGGGCGTCGATTGCCCCGGCGAGGTTGAAGCCCATCTGCTGCCCCGCCACGCCGCCGGCCCAGCGTGCGGCGTTGAAGGCGAGCGACAGCATGAGTCCGGCCAGCAACCCGAAGCCCAGTTCGCCGACGATGCCGGCCGCGAGTCGCCACGGTTCCTGCGGCAGTTCGCCCGACACCGGCAACCCTCCGCCGACCGCGAGCGACAGCGTCATCGCGACGGCCAAGTACAGCTTGACCGGCCGGGGGATGCGATCGCTGCCGAGCATCGGCGCGATCATCATCAGGCCCATCAGCCGGAACGCGACGAGTGCGAACTGCTGCGGCACGCCTGCGAGCGACGCCATCTCCCACAGGGCGTTCGGGTCGAAGTTGCCGGGGAGCGGTGGCATGGAACGTCGTCGTCATGCGCCTCCGTCATCCTGAGCGAGCGCAGCGAGTCGAAGGACCTCGTCTGGAAGATCGTCCAGAGGCAGGCGAGGTCCCTCGGCTGCGCTCGGGATGACGGAGGAAACTCACCAACCCCCGCCGAATGTCAGTTCGGCGAACTGCAGGATCTGCCGACCTGCCCATGGCAGCGAGATGATCGCCGCGCCGAACATGGCGGCGATTTTGGGGATGAACGCCAGCGACTGTTCCTGCACCTGCGTCACCGCCTGAAGCAGCGACACCGCCACGCCGACCACGAGGCCGGCGATGAGGATCGGCGCAGCGCAGATGAGCGTGAGCATCAACGCCTGACGGATCAGTTCGATCCCGATGTCCATGTCGGCCATGAGCGGAAAGTGTGAAGTATGAATGGTGAATGCTGAAGTCAGAAGTGAAACTTGAGAAGCTGGTGGGCGTTGTCCGGCCGCATTCAGCATTCCTATTTCACACTTCTCTTATCCCGTCAGGGCGAAACTGCCCATCAGACTCGCGACCACCAGGTGCCAGCCGTCGACGAGGACGAACAACAGCAGCTTGAACGGCAGCGAAATCAGCACCGGCGGGAGCATCATCATGCCCATGCTGATCAGCACGGCCGAGATGATCATGTCGATGACGAGGAACGGCAGGTAGACCTTGAAGCCCATCAGGAAGCCGACCTTCAGCTCGCTGAGCGCAAAGGCCGGGACGAGCGTGGCAGTCGAGACGTCGCCCCAGGTTTCGGGCGGCTCGTTGCCGGAAAACTGCTGGAACGTCAGGACGGTCGAGTCGTTTCCGGCGGCCTGGATCTGGGCGATCATGAACTCGCGCACCGGGCCGGTGCCGCGTTCCCACGCCTCGGCCTGGGTGAGCTCGCCGGCCATGTACGGCGCGATCGCTTCGTTGTGGACCTTGCCGATCGTCGGGCCCATGACACACATCGTCATGATGAGCGCGAGGCCGGTCAGCACCTGGTTCGGCGGGAGCGTCGGGGCACCCATCGCCTGGCGCAAGAGCGACAGCACGATGATGATCCGCGTGAAGCTCGTGCAAAGGACCAGCAAGGCCGGCGCGAGCGACAGCACCGTCAGCAGGACGATGATCTGCAGCGTCGGCGCAAGGTTTTCGCGATCGGTCAGGTCCGGCAGCCGCAGCGTCGGATCGGCCGACGGCATCGCGGAGCCGAGCGGGCCTGGCTCGCTGGGCGGTGTCGCGCCCTCGAACTCGCCCCACGGCTGCTCCAACGGCGGCGGCGGCTCGAGTCCGGAGTCATCGCTGTCGACCTGCGCCGAAGCGGGTGCGACGAAACCGATCACGACAGTCAGAATGCAAAAGAGCAGACGAGTCACGACGCGCCCTCCTGTCGGTGGGCGGCGCTGAGGCCACGGACGCGTTCGATGAGGGAGCGGACGTCGTCGCCCAGCTGTGGAGGCGGCTCGGGCATGGTGTCGTCGTCGACGTCGACCTCGAACAGCGAAGAGCCGTTGTCGCCGCGGGCCTCGGCAAACGTCGCGGCAAAAGCGTCGGCCTTGAGCGGATCGTCCGTCGCAGACGCCGCACCGCACGCGGCCAAGACGTCAGCCACTTCGTCGCCATCGGTGATCTGGGCGAGGGCGTTCATGCCGTGGCCGGAGTCGCCGACGACGAGCAGGCGATGCCCGACGCGGAGGACAAAGACCTGGTGTTTTGGCGTGAGGTTGACGCGTGCCGCGAGCTTGACGGCCGACGCACCCGGAGCGCCCGGTCCACCGGGCATGAAGCGTCGCCACGCCCAGCCGGTCGCGACAATGAGCAGCCCGACGCCAGCCAGCGAAGCAAGGACGCGCGTCGCCGATGGGCCGGTGGCGGTGGTTTGCGTCGGTTCGGAGGAGGTTGACGAATCGGCCGCGATGATTGGCGTGTCGGCGAAGGCGTCTGCCCGTGCCGTGCTCGTCGTCCAGATCGCTCCTGCCACAACCGCCGCCGCGATGAGGGCGGCGCGGGTCACAGGTCGTCCTCCTTGGGCGTCTCGATGATCTCGTTGACGCGGACGCAGAAGTTGTCGTTCAGGACCAGCACCTCGCCGCGGGCGACGATGCGCTCGTTCACGTAGACGTCGATCGGGTCGCCGGCCAGCTTGTCGAGCTCGACGACCGAGCCCTCGACGAGCTTCAGCACGTCTTCGACCAGCATGCGACACCGGCCCAGCTCGATCTTCACGTCGAGGTTGACGTCCTTGAGCAGGTCGATGCCCGAGACCTGGGCTTCCTGCAGGACTTTTTCGAATTGCGGCAGGTTCAGCGAGGCCTCGTCGCCGCCAGACTTGGACGGCGTCGGGGTCGCGACGGTCTCGGCCGGCTTGGGTGAGGCCGGCGCGTCGGCGGTGACGGGGTCTTCGAAGCTGGCTCCGCTGAGCAGCGCGTCCAGTTCGTCGATTGCCTCTTCGACGCCGGCGACGTTGGGGTCGACGTCGGGCTTGGCGTCGGGTTGCGTACCGCCCGGCGGCTCGTCGGTCGGGCCGTCGTCACCGAGGGCACCGTCACCGAGCGCTTCGAGGTCCTGCGCGAGATCGTCGTTGGATGGATCCTGGGACAAGCGGCCCTCCTGGCCTGGAGCAAGATGGTCGCCCGCAGATGCGGACGAGCCCGCCGGCATCCATGCAGGCGGGCGACGTCAGAGCCAGTTTCGGCCGTTTTCTAGTAACTCGTGCGGTACGGGATGCACCTTGGCACGAGCACTTCTTCGATCAGGCCGTCGCCGACGATGAGGTCGAGCTGGTACTTTACCTGGCGACGCAGCGTTTCCAAGCCCGGCTCGGCCGATCCGTTGAGTTTTTGTGGATCGATGCTCCGGACGATCCGCGTCATGCGATCCCGGACGAGACTCGTGCTCGCGGCCAACGTCGCCTGAACTTCCTCGGCGACGTCGGGCTTGACGAGGACCGTGATGTCGACGTCGTACAGATAAGTCCGTCCGTCGAGCTGGTTCTGGGCGCGGAACGAGTCGACCGGCACCTCGACCAGAGCTGTGTGGTCATCGACGTGCACTTCGATCGGATGGCCGTGCTCGTCGAGGAGGATCTCGCCGGCTTCGGCATCGGCCGGTCCGCCGCCCATGCCCTTGAGCACGGCGAACAGGATGACGGCTTCGATCGTCATCGCCCCGCCGACAATGACGGGCAGCTTGGTGAGGAGGCCTTTGATTCCGCCCTTCTTGGCAGTCTCGTCGCCTGTCGATTTGTCTTCAGAAGTGTCGTCGGCCATCGCGGAGTCCGTTAGTCGCGTCGGGCGGGCGCTGGCGTCCGTTGCCAATCCCTACCGGGCACATCGGCGCGTCGGGCGACCGGGTTGAGGCAACTTCAGTCCAACAGCGGTCTTCGGCAGCGACGGGCGTAATCGATGGATTGTCGGACCACGTCGGCGATGCGCTCCTTGACGACGACCCGCTCGCCGCCATCGAGCGAAATGAGCGTGTCGGGCGTCTCTTCGAGCGACCGAATCTTCTCCGCGTTCAAGATGAACGATTGGCCGTTGAGCTTCGTCAGGGCGATCATCAGAAAGAGGTCAGGCCTTACCGGCTGGTGTTGAGGAGTTCGGTCATCAGCTCGTCGCTGGTCGAGATGACGCGGCTGGCGGCGCTGAAGCCGGTGGAGGCGATGATCAGGTTGATGAACTCGCCCGAGAGGTCGACGTTGGACAGCTCCAACGCGCCGCTGCGAATGCCGCCCGCCAGGCCTTCGAGCGGAGCGCCGATGCGGGGTTCGCCCGAGTTGCTGCCGACGGAGTAAAGGCTGTTGCCGTTGTCCGTGAGGCCCTGCGGGTTATCGAAGGTGGCGAGTCCGACCTGTCCGAGCTTGCCGGTCAGGCCATTGTCGAAGGTGCCGGTGATGGTGCCGTCCTGCCCGATGCCGAAGCCGACGAGCGTGCCGATCTTCGTGCCGTCCTGCTGAGCAAAGAACTCGCTGTTCGTGTCGGCCAGCGCGGTCACCTTGGCGAAGTCGAGGGCGATGTCGACGTTCGGCTCGGCCCCGGTGCCGTCTCGGTTGACGGTGAGCGTGCCGTTGGTCGTATCGATGAGCCGGCCGCTGTTGTCGAAGTTGACGGTGCCGACGCCGACGACCTGCCCTGCCGTGCCGGAGTTGAAGCCGGCGTAGTCGGAGTCGTCGGGCGTGGTGGCGATGAAGCGCCACTGTGTTCCGCTGTTGCTGGTCTGTTCGAGGTTGAGTGTGACGTCGACGCGGACCGGCACGCCCAGCGAGTCGTACGCGATCATCGAGGTGTGGATGGTCTCGCCGGCCGGGTCGTCCGCGACGCCGCCGGCCGTTGTGCCAGCTGCGAAGCCGAAGAGCGGCGTGCCGTTGAGCGTGAGGTCGCTGCCCTCGATCGCGACGGCGTTGCCCGTGCCGGTGTTGCCGACGAGGACGAGTTGGCTGCCCGTGGTCGGGCCGGCCTTGAGCTGCCCGCCGCTGACGGCACCCGACGGCTGCGTGATGCCGCTGGCGACGCCCAAGCCCTGCTGCATGAAGTCGGTCAGGTCGGCGACGGTTGTCGTCGCATCGATGGTCAGCGAGAGCGTCTCCTGACGACGACCACCGCGTGTGCCGGCGAGTTCAAGCGTGTCACCGATCGCGAAGTACGGAACGGCCGCGCCGTCTTCGACGGCAGTCAGCGGTGTCGCAGGCGTCAGCGGACCGCCGCCGGCGAAGAGTTCGACGTTGCTGTTGAGGACGCTGGCACCAGTCGAGATGTCGCCGGCCGCGTTGAGGTTGCCCGAAAGGAAGGCGTTGCGTGTCGCCTCGGCCTTGGTGAGTCCGCCGATGGGAATGTTCACGTCGCCGAGCTGTCCGGCGAGGATGTTCTCTTCGTCGTCGACGCCGAAGCCCTGGACGTATTGGCCGTCGCTGGAGACGAGGTTGTTGCGCGAGTCGAGGCTGAAGGAGCCGTCGCGGGTGTACATCTGTTCCTGGCCTCGGACGATGAAGAAGCCGTCACCGTCGACGGCCAGGTCCGTTTGCCGGCCGGTGGGCTCGATGGAGCCTGGCGACCAGTCCTTTTCGATCGACCCGACGGCGGCACCCAGGCCGCGCTGATCGGGGTTGCTGCCGCCCGCGTCGCCTGACGGCGGGCTGCCGCCCGAGTCGGTGACGTAGAACTGCGGCTTAAACAGCGCACGGCTGGCCTTGAAGCCGACGGTGTTGACGTTGGCAATGTTGTTGCCGACGACGTTGAGCCGCGTCTGGTTGACATCGAGCCCGCTGAGACCGGTGAAGAGCGTTGAGGTAAGGGCCATTGTTTAAGGGCGGAGAGAGAAAGGCGAAAGGAGGAGGGTCAGAGGGCTGATGCGTTGCGTTCGACTTCCGCGTTCCGCAGCTACGAGACGTTGGTCACCTTCGTCAGGTCGACCTGGTAGCCGGTGTCGAGTTCGAGTTTGACGTCGTCGCCTTCGACTCGGATGGAGGTGACTTGCCCGGTGACTTCGAGGGTTTCGTCGCCAACGCTGGTAAAGCCGCTGACCTCTTTGCCGATGAGGTTCCCGGCCGAGGCGAGGTTGTTCTGGAGGACCATCGTCGTGAGCGACTCCTGCAGCTTCGTCGAGCTTTCGAGCTGACCGATCTGGCTCATCTGGGCGAGCAGTTCTTCGTTCTTCGTGGGTTCCAGCGGATCCTGGTTCTGGAGCTGGGTGACCATCAGATTGATGAAGTCCTCCGTCGTCAGGTCGAAATTCGACGTCGGCGTCGAGGCCGGCGTACTGCTGGAGATGGCGTCGATCATGGTGGTGTTATCGGTCGAAGTCGCTTCCGCTCAGCACCTCACCTGCTCGAAAACCCTTCGAAAAATCAAAGAAGAAGCCGAGATGTGAGCGAAGCGATCATCCGGATCGGAGCGCACACGAGGCGCGCCCAGATCCGCGTGATCGCTTCGCTCACACGACGGCTTCGAGTTGTTCCGAGCTACCTACGACCTCACGCAGCTTCCGCGTACCAGCGTCGAATCGCTGCGGCACGGCGTTGTTGGTCGCGCTGTTCCTGGTCGGACTGATCGCGGGTCGCGCTGCGACCGTCGCCCTGACCGGACTCGTTCCCGCCGCGGCCTTCGGCCTCGCGGCCGGCGCTCAGACCGTCGGGGCCGCCGGCAGACATGCGGGTGACGTGGATGCGGTCGACGCTCACGCCGGTGCGCTCCAGCGAGGTCCGCAGCTGTTCGATCGAGCCGCGGACGAGACTGTGGGCGACATCGTTGCTCGTGCCGATCGAGGCGACCATCTCGCCGCCGGTGCTGACACGCACCTGAACGCGGACACTGCCGAGCGACGGCGGGTCGAGGCGAACGGTCATCGTCTTGCCGTTGGTTGATGCCGAAGTCGCGACGGCCTGCCGAACGGTGGCGACGGCATCATCGGCCGCCGCGTCCGGGGTCGGCATGGTGACGGCTGGCAGGCTGCTGGTGGTCGGCTGGATCGCTGGCCGTGTCGTTGCGACGGAAGACGCGACATCCACGCGGGCCTCGACGCCGGAAGACGTCGTGCCGGTCATGGCTTGGCCGGTGGGTTCGGCAGAGAGCGGCTTCATTGCCTCGACACTGCCGTCGGGACGAGCCGGCTGCGCATCGGCGGACGGTGTTGCGGGATTGGCGGACGTCGTGGCGACCGGACGGTTGGCCGAGACGGCGGGCGTCGCTTCGCCCTCGACAGGCGTGGTCGCCGTGCGATCGGCGAGCTTCTGTGTGGTCTTCGGGTCGGCCTGAACCGCGGCCGGCGTGTTGGCTGTGACCGCGTCGGTCGTGGTCGCAGTCGGCGCGACGGTCACGACCGGCTGAGCCTCGCCGTCGACTGGAACGGCCTCGGCGGCGACCGGTTGCATCGCGCTGACGACAAAGCCCTCTTCGGTCGTCGCAACGGCTCCGTCCGTCGACACGTCCGGCGTCTCCGCGGTCGGCGTCGTCGGAACGCTGATCGGCATGTTGGCCTCGAAGCCATCGCCCGGCACCGCAACGACGACATCCGCGTCGGCGGTCGGCGTGTCGGTCGGTGTCGCTGGCGACTCTTCGTTCGACGCTTCGCCGGTGGTCGGCTCAGGCTTGGTTTCGGTGACTGGCTCTTCGGCCTCGCGTTGTTCACGCTCGAGCGACTGCTTGAAGTCGGCGTCGCTCTTGTCGGTGGTGGCGTCGCTGCGATCGGCGCGAGGCTTGGTCGACGTCGTGTCGGCCGCCGAGGCCTTGGCGGGTGCGGGCGTCGCCTTGGGTTTGGCGAAGAGTGCGGCCGACGACGACAGGTGCGTGCTGGTGGGCGACATGGTGTTGGGTGTGCGTGTGCGGGTTCAGCGCGCTTCCGACCAGCCGGCCGTGATGGCGGCGTCGGTGTCGGTGGATTCGTTTTCGGCAACGCCCTGCCGCATGCCTTCGAGCAGGCGGCGGAGTTGCTGGGTGTCTTCGTCGTTCTCGAACTCTCGGAGGATCTTGCTCGCAGTGCGCGGCTCCATCGCTCGAAGGAACGCCAGTGCGATCTCATCCTCCAAGCCGGCGATGACCTTCTTGGCCTGCGGTGCCGGGAGTGATTCGTACAACGCGAGCGTGGCCAGGAAGCCCTCGTCGCTCAGCCGCGCCTCGGCTTCGTCGCGCTTGCCCTGCCATGTGGCGACTTCGCTCGCGTGCGTCTGCCGTGCGGCTGCGTGCTGACGAGATGCCGAATCGAGCTGCCGCAAGCGATCGGCGAGCTGCCGCTGCTGTCTGTCGAGCAAGGCCGAGCGGGCGTCGAGCTCGTGTTCGTAGTTCACGACGCGCGCGTCGGCCGGCTTGCCCGACTGGCTGTCGAGCATGGCCAGCAGTGCCTCCATCGGCGTGGGCTCGGCAGGCTCCTCCTCGGCCTCATCTTCGACGGGCTCGGGCGGAGGTGGGAAGAGCACCTCTTTGACGTCGGCGATTTTGTCCTTGTCCAGGCCCGATTTCTGGGCGATCAGACCCGCCGCGATGGCGAGGCCGATGAAGTTGATCGCGAGCGTGACGACCAGCGCCAGGACGAGTCGGTTGAGCATCTTCATGCCGACACCTCCTCGGCGGCCATGGCAAAGCCGGCGTCGTCAGCGATGGCGTCCTGGGCACGAAGGCCATCGAGCCACCGGCCGGTCGCGTCGTCGGCATCGGCGAGCTCGCGCCTCTGTTCGGCGTCGTCGTGTTCTTGTTTCTGCTTGTCGCGGAGACGCTCGAGCGCCTGCCGGCGACGCGTCTTTTCGGCAAGGGCTCGGCGTGCGTCATCGAGAAGGCGATCGGCCAAGTCGATGCGCTGCATCACGTCGCGGCCGCGCCTGGCGACGTCGTTCGTGTAGCGGCGATGGGCCGACAGCAGCGACGGATCGAGCGTGCCAGTGAGTCCGCCGTCGCGCAGATCCTGCTGCGCACCGACGAGGTCGTCGTTGAGCCGCATGAGTTCCTGGCGAAGCTGATTTGCGTCACGCTGTCGCTCGGCGACGCCTCGCTGAGCGGCTTGCTCCTCGCGGCGACGCAACTCGTAAGCGGCGGCGAGTTTGAAGACGAAGCGGGCCATTGCAGCGGGCTAGTTCGGGTCAGTTGCGCCTGGCGGGTTGCGGTTGCGAGGCCTGATGGGCGGCGGCACGGATGGTGTCGCGAAGCTGGAAGAGCTGGTGACGTGCGGAGTCGAGGTTCGTCGGTTGATCAGGCGTTTGCTGTAGAAATTCGGTGACCTGCTGCCGGACCGCGACGGCCGTGTCGGCTGCGACGTTCGAGCCCGGCACGTAGGCCCCGACGTTCACGAGGTCTTCGACCTCGGCGTAGTCGGCGACGGCCTTCTGCACGAGGCTCGCGGCGTCGACGTGGTTTTTATCGGACACGTCGGACCGCACGCGTGAGACACTTTTGAGCACGTCGATCGCCGGGTAGTGCCCACGCTCGGCCAGGGAACGGTCGAGCCAGAGGTGCCCGTCGGTGATGCCCTTGACGGCGTCGGGAATCGGTTCGTTGAAGTCGTCACCCTCGACAAGCACCGTGTAGAAACCGGTGACACTGCCATCGCCTGTGCTGCCGGCGCGTTCGAGCAACGTCGGCAGCATCGCGAAGACGCTCGGCGGAAAGCCCTTGGTCGCCGGCGGTTCCTTGGCGGCAAGGCCGATCTGCCGCTGTGCCTGACACAGACGCGTGATGGAGTCCATCATCAGAAGGACGTCCTTGCCGTGGTCGCGGAAGTGTTCGGCGATGCAGCACGCGGTCTTGGCGGCGCGAATCTTCATCAGTGGCGGCTCATCGGCCGTGCAGACGACCACGACGCAACGCTCCAGCGCTCCCTCGGCCAGGCCGGATTCGAGGAACTCGCGGACTTCGCGGCCACGCTCGCCGATGAGTGCGATGACGCTCACGTCGGCCGAGGTGTGACGACTGATCCACGAGAGCAACGTGCTCTTACCCACGCCGGGCCCGGCGAACAGGCCCATCCGCTGTCCGGTGCCGCACGTCAGCAGTGCGTCGACCGCGCGGACGCCGGTGGTCAGTGGCTCACGCACCAAGGCCCGGCCCATCGGCGGAATCGGCGGCGCGTCGAGCGGGCGGAAGTCGGCGACGCTGTGACTGGTGATTGGACCTTTGTCGTCGATCGGATCGCCGAAGCCGTTGACGACGCGCCCGAGCAAACCCTCGCCGCAGCGGATCCGTGGTGCGCCGGGATCGCCTTCGACGGAGTCGCCCGCGGCCACGCCGCCGATGTCGCCGAGCGGCATGAGCAGCGTGCGTGCGTCACCCTTCGGATCGCGACCGAAGCCGACGACCTGTGCCCGACACGGCGAGGCCGAGGCACCGGCGAAGCCGTCGCTCATGCGACTGATGCGGCACGTCGTGCCGAGCGGCAACGGAAGGTTGTCGGCTTCGAGCGTCAGGCCGCTCACCGCGGCGATCTGGCCGACCACACGCAGCGGCATCACGTCGGCCACGCTGCGCAGGTGCGAGGCGAGCGTCGAGCGAGGCTGCTTGAGCGTGGTGGCGACCATCGCGCGGGTGGCTTACTCGTCGGGAATGAGGTCAGACGCGATGCGGTCCAGCTGCGTCTGCAGGTCGGCGTCGATGAGCCCGCCCTGCGTGTAGACCCGGCAGCCGCCACGCTGAATGTTGTTGTCCTCGACCAGCTCGACGTGCGTCAGGGCCGGCCACTTTTCGTTGATTTCCGGCAAAAGCGACTTGACGAGGTTGAAGTCGGCCGGGTGGACGTTTAGCTTCACGTCGTGGGCGCGCATCACGAGTCGCAGCGCGGCGGTCGCGTTGGCGATGCAGACGTTCGGATCGAACGCACCGGCGCGCTTGACGATGCGCTCGGCGATTGCGACGGCCAGGTGCGGCACCTCGCCGCCGGCACGCGCGGCCAGCGAGGCGCGTTCGGCGTTGAACTCCTTGAGCGACTCCTTGAGCAGCGTGTGCAGCTCGCTCAGCCGTTCCCTCTCCGACGCGTAAGCCTCGGCCTTACCTTCGGCGGTGCCTTCGCGATGGCCGTCGGCGTGGCCGGCTTCTTTGCCTTCGAGGTAGCCGGCTTCGTACGCGGTCTCGCGTGCCCGAGCGGCATCAGCGCGAGCCTGGTCGGCGATGGCGACTGCCCGAGCTTTGGCCCCTTGCAGAAGCGCAGCGGCCTCGCCCTCGATATCCGTCATCGAGAACGACCGCAACGGCCGAACATCCGGCGAGGAAGCGGGCGTGGCCTTTAGGACGGGCATGTTGGAAAGTGATCGGAATCGAGGAGTCGAAACTCAGAAGGTTGAAGTCGAAGGTGCTTGCCTCGACTTCAACCGGCTCAGACGAGCATGTCCTTATCGCCGCCGCGACCTTCGATGACGATGTCGCCGGCGTCTTCGAGTCGGCGGACGATGTCGACGATCTTCTGCTGAGCCTGCTCGACGTCGGTGACGCGGACCGGGCCCATGAACTGCATGTCCTCCTTGACCAGCTTGGCTGCGCGTTCGGACATGTTGCGGAAGATCTTCTCCTTGAGGTTTTCGCTGGCAGTCTTGAGCGACAGGCTGAGCGTGTCGTTGTCGACGTCCTTGAGCACCTGTTGGATGCCCTTGTCGTTGACGAGCAGAATGTCCTCGAAGACGAACATGAGCCGGCGGATGCCTTCGACCAGTTCCGGGTCGTCGGCTTCGAGGCCTTCCATGATCGCCTTTTCCGTCGTGCGGTCGGCGAGGTTGAGAATCTCCGCGACGCTGTCGACGCCGCCGGTCTTTTCGAAGCTCTGCGAGACGATGTCGCTGAGTCGGTGTTCCAGGCCCTTCTCGACTTCCTTGATGACCTCGGGGTTGGTCGTCTCCATGTTGGCGACGCGCTTCACGACTTCAACCTGCTTCTGCGGGAGCAAACCGCCGAGGATTTCGGAGGCCTTAGCGGGCGGAAGGTGGGCGAGGATGAGGGCGATGGTCTGCGGGTGCTCGTCCTGGATGAACGCCATCAGGTTCGAGCTCTCCGCCTTCTGCAGGAAGCTGAAGGGCGAGGTCTGGACCTGCTGCGTGACTTGCTTGATGACGCGCTCGGCATCCTCGCCGAGGCTGGCCTGGAGAAGCCGCTTGGTGTAGTCGAGCCCACCCTCGGCGATGTAGCTGTTGGCGAGCGCGAGTTGGTAGAACTCACCGAAAACCGCCTTGCGAACCGGCGCCGCGACGCTGCCCAAGTCGGCGATTTCTCGGCAGACCTGCTCGACGGCGTCCGACGGCAACCGACGCAGAACCTCGGCCGCCTCCTGCTCGCTGAGGCCAAGGATCAGCACGGCGGCTTTGCGCAGGCCCGAGACGTTGTCCACGCTGTCGACGACCTCGCCGGCTTCTGCCGCCTCGCCCAGGGCAAGCGTGTCGGGAGTTGTCGCGGTGGCTGCCATGTGCGATCGAAAGTGCGTCTTCTAAATCGAAAGAGGCTGACGGCTTCAGCTCGCGCTGATCCAGCGCTTGATCAGACCGGCGGCCGCTTCGGGGTTCTCTTTGACGAGGGTCTGAACCTGGTCGACCATCTGGCCGGCCTGGAGCTGCTCCTCGGCGATCTCTTGGCCGACCAGCAACGCGTCGGCTGCGCCGGCGTCGGCGATTTCGTCCTCGGGGTTCGTTGGCCGCTTCGGTGAGAGCGCCGCGAAGTCCGCCGGGCTGAAGGCTCCGAGCGATTGCGACGTCGCCTGTGCCGGGCTGCGACGGGCCAGCGACGAGACGAGCACCAGCGCCGCAACCGCGAGCCCGATCACGGCGGCGGGTCGGCCGAACTGGTCGACGTAGCCCGACACGTTGGCGAGCGGACCGGCAGCGGCTTCGCTGGTGGCGATGCCGACGGTCGGGTCGCCGATCAAAAGTCCTTCGTCGGCATAGGTGACGACGGTGATGCGGCCGTCCTCGACGGTGCCCAGCAGCGAGCCGGCGGCTCGGGTGATCTCTTCGCGGACGACGTTCTCGTAGTCACGAAGCTGCTCGGGCGTCGGCTCGACGTCGCCGGACGAGCCGGAACGCCTGGCCCATTCGGTACGGACGTAGCTCAGCGGGAGTGAGACGGTGCAGCTGGTCGGCACCGTCTGACCGCCGCGGCTGAACCGCTCTTCGCGGGTTCGGCCGACTTCGACGAGGTTGGTTTCTTCGGTGACGCGCTTCTGTCGCGAGTCGCCCGTGTTGGCTCCGGAGTCGACTGAGAGCGCCGTGTTCGGCAGCAGGCCGGCCTGACCCCAGTCGTCGCTGCCGCCCTCTTCGACGTCGCTCTCTTCGCGGGTTTGCAGGGGAATGACGACTTTCGAGTCGGGGTCGATCTGCTCGGTGACGGTGCGTCGCGTGTCGTTCTGCACGCTCACGCTGACCGTGGCGCGGAGGCCGGGAATGTGCGAGAGCACGGTGAGCAGCTTGGTTTCCCAGTGTCGCTCGGCGGCGGCTTGCAGCTCGAGCAAGCTGTTGCCGCCGCCGGCGACGGAGTCTTCGTGGGTCACGCTGATGTGCCGGCCGTCGATGATGACTTCGACGTTCTGAGCGTCGAGCATCGCAAAGCCGGCGGCGACGTAGTGGCTGGCAGCTTCGGCGAGTTGGCGTGGCTGATCGACGCCGCCCGTCGTCTGGAGCGTGACGCCTGCGGTCGGCAGAATGTCTCCGCCGATTTGCTTCTTGTACTTCTCGCTGACGTGAACCTTGGCGTTGCGGACGCCGGGCCAGCGGCTGATGTTGGCGGCGAGTTCGTCCTGGCGTGCGGTGAGGATCGTGAGGTCGATCTTCTTGTGCGGGTCGAAGCTGCCGATGCGTCCGATGGCCTTGTCGAAGTGACGCGTCAGGTCGCCGGGCAGCTTGCGCTCCAGGGCGAGGAGGCTCATCGCTTCGTCGCGGTGCGTGGCGAGCACCATGATGCGGTCGCCCTCGACGACGGCCTCGATGTCGTTGCGGGAGAGCGTCTGGCGAATCTCGCCGAGTTGCTCGGGGGAGAGCGACTGTTCCAGAAGGCGCACGCGTTCGCCCGTCGCTGCCTGGCCGGTCCACCAGATGACGGTGACGGCCACGATGGCGACGAGGCTCAGCGCAAGCATCCGCTGGCTGGCATTAAGGCCGGCGAGCTGCTGCTGGATTTCCTGGAACTGTTGTTTGAGGCGATCCATCGCGGGGCGTTGTGGGACATCCTGTCCCCGGCCTGTTCGCTACCAAGGCCGACCCTCCGGGCCGGCCGACGTCACTCGGTCGTTAGACCGGCATGTTCCGAATCTCGTCGAAGGCGGCCATCAGCTTGGAGCGGACGGCGAGCAGCGTCTTGAAGGCAAGGTCTGCCTTCTCGACTGTGGCCAGCGTGCCGACCATGTCGTCGGTCTCGCCCAGGGCGAGCCTCGTCGACGCATCAGCCGCGGCGTGCTGCATGTCGTTCACCTGCGACACGAACCCTTTGGCCGAGTCGAGCATCGCGCCGAATCCGTCGGCCGACGACGACGCCGGCATCGCAGGGCTTGCGACCGGTGAAGAGAATGCGGGAGAAATGGTGTTGGTCATCGCTGTCTTCCTTGACGGCGTCTGCCCGGGGCACACTCGACTGATTTCATGCGACTGCTCCCAGTCGCACGCAACTCATTTGGAGTCGCGGGCGGCGAGCGTAACAGCCGCCGCCAATGAAACAAGCTGGTTTTCCGGGAAAACTGGTGTTTGCAGGGTGTTCGGTGTGTCAACTCGTGCGTCAGGCGATCATGCGAAGTGAACTGTTGAACATGCTTTTGGTCGTCTGCATAAGGGAAACGGCCGCTTCATAGGCGCGGCTGGCTTCAAGCAGATTCACCTGCTCGGTGGCCATGTCGATATTCGGGTACGCGACGAGTCCGGTGTCCGGATTGGCGTCGGGATGGTTCGGTTCGAACCGCTGCGTGAAGGCGCTCTGATCGGCGGCGATCTCCTTCACGTGCACGCCGGCTGCCTTCGGATTCTCCGCCGACCCAGGTGCCAGAACAGCGAAACGGCGTCGGTACGGCTCGGCCTCGCCGCGACTGTTGCGCGTGGTCTCGGCATTGAGCACGTTGCCGGCGATCGTGTCCATCCGCGTCCGTTGTGCACGGAGCCCGGCGGTGGTCATGTCGAAGGTGGAGAACATGGGAGTTGGGTATTGGTGACTCGTGAACTTGTAACTTGGGGTCGCGTTCGTGAGGTCTCTGGTCCAAGTCACCAGTCACGAGTTACAAGGAGCGATCACGCGACGCGTTCGCGAAGGGCTTGGTGGAAGCCGGCGAAGTTCTTGCGGAGCAGTTCGACGCTCAGGTTGTGGCGAAGGGCGTTCTTGGCCTGGTCGCCCATGAGCTGTTCGATCGACCGGTTGTTGCCGTCGTGGAACATCACGCCACCCGGGGCGGTGGTGCTCGGTGTCGAAGCTGCGACGCCTGAGAGGTCGGCCGCGCCGCTGCGGTCGGCGTTGTCGAGGCGTCGCTGCAGTTCGCTGCGGAAGCTGCTCTCGTCCAGGTCCTTCTGCCGGTAGCCCGGCGTGGAGACGTTGACGATGTTGTCGGCGATGACGTGCTGCCGGCGGGCGTAGAAGCTGGCGGCTTGCACGAGCGTGCCGGCGGCAGATTGGTTGATCAGGCGGTCGATCATGAGAGACTCCGTGTCCATCTGCGTTATCGGGCGTACCGCCTGCGGCACTTGAGTCTTATCGGACGCAGGCTGCTTGACACGACCCGCCTCTGCGACGACGCTCCGCGTGCCGCGGCACGGATGTCGCTGCACCGACACTGCGGTTTTGCACTGCTTTTGGTCAAAATCGCCACGTTTCTCTCGAACCGGGCAAGGATGCCATGGCTTCGTCGAGCCCCGCGTCACGCGACGCTAATTCTGAATTTTCTCCCAAGCCGTCCCTGGCCGGGCTGTGGCAGATGCCACTGCTGCTGGTCTCGCTGGCGCTTTTCGCACTCGCGGCGTATCTGCTGGTCGACCCCAACCCGACGCCCGTCTTCGCCGAGATGATCGCCCGGGCCGAACGCGACGTTCGGCAGGAGCGGTACGACGCGGCTGTCGGTCGGCTGAACGATCTTCTGGTGCTCGAACCGGGTCCGGCCGACGAGGCGCGTGCCCGAGTCCTGCTCGCAGAAGCGCTCGATCTGGACGCGCGTCGCAGTCGCAGCAGCGACATGCCGGCCACGCATCGTCGAATCCTTCGGGAGCAACGCCTCGCGCTCGAACGCGGTCTGCCCGACACGCCGGTCATCGCCGATCGCGACGCACGGGCCCTCGAATCCCTCGGCCGGGTCGAGACCGCGATGGAGCGTTGGCGCACCGCGGCACGCATGGCCGACGAGCTGGGCGACCCGGCGTCGGCGGCGCCGATGCGACGCAGCAATGCCGAGATGCTCGTCCACCACGGCCGAACCGCCGCGGCCGTTCGCGAGCTGCGCGACCTGCTCGAAACGCCCGGCCTCGAAGACGACGAGCGTGCCTGGGCGCTGGGCGAGCTGGCCCGCGTCCGCGTCGACGAGGACCGACCCGACGAAGCGATGCCGCTCTTGGCCGAGGCGCTGGCGCTCTCGCCCGACGAACGCATTCGCGGCCAGGTCAACTTCCGCCTCGGCTACGCGGCGTACCGACTCAACGACCGTGACGGTGCTCGCTCGTACCTCATGCGGGCTCGCGAACAGCTCGGTTCCGGCCACGACCTTGACGCCGAGGCGTGCTATCTGCTGGGCAAAATCAGCCAGGATCAGCTCGCCATGCTCGAAGGCGAACCGGCGATGGCGGCCGCGCGGGAGGCGGCGAGCTACTACGAAATCGTTCTTCGCGACCACCCCGGCAGTCGAACCGCACCCAAAGCCCGCATGGGTCGGGCCGTGTGTCGGTTGGTGACGGGCGACGTCCTGGGCGGCTCGTCCGACCTGAAGCTGGCGGCGGCGGACGTGCACGAAAAGGAGTCGCTGGCCCCTTTCCGCGACGAGCTTGCCGACAGCCTTCGACGGGCGAGTCGCGTTCTCATGATGCGGACGCCGCTCAGCGATGAGGCGGAGAGCACTTCGCCCTACGCGCTGGCGCTGGAACTCATGGCGCTGGAGCAGCGGGCAATCGTCGCCGACGAGGGAGAACTGAAGCCCGACTTCTTCAGCCGACTCGCCCAGGCGTTCGAGGCCGAGGGCGATCGCCTTTGGCCTGGCGACGGCGACTCGGAGCAGGCCGTGTCGGCACGCAAGCGGTCGCGCGAACTCTGGGTCCGTGCGGGCGACGCGCACATCGCGCGAAGCCGCGCGCTCACGCTCGTGGACGATGCCGCGTACGGCGACGCGATGTGGCGCGGTGTGAGTCTCTACGAACGCGCGGCCGACCTCGAAGAGCTCATCGCCGCACTCGATCTGTTCGTGACGGAGCGACCCGAAGACCCGATCACGCCCGATGCTCTGCTGCGGCTGGGACGAGCCCAGCAAGCGTCGGGCTACAAGACCAAGGCGGCCGAGACGTTCGTCCAGCTGCGCGATCAGCACCCGCAAGCCCTCGCCGCCGCCGAGGCTGCGGTGCCGCTGGCACAGATCTACGCCAGTCAGGGCAAAGACCGCTGGCACCTGGCGGAAAACACGCTTCGCGGCGTCCTTGAGAACAACCCCGTGCTCGGCCCGAAGTCGCGCGTCTTCCGCGAGGCGACGTGGGAGCTCGGCCGGCTCTACTACGGCATGGGTCGCTGGGGCGAAGCGCTCGCGCGGTTCGAGGAGTACGCCAATCGCTACGGCGACGACGAGACGCGCAAGGCCAAGCTGCTCTTCCTGCGAGCCGACTGCTTCCGACAAGCCGCCGCGGAGTTGGCAGCTTCAGCCCAGGAGGCGGAGGTCGAGGCCACGCTTGCCGCGTCGACCGCACCCGAAGGTCGGCAATCGCCCAGCGCCCGAGACAAGCGTCGATCGGCCGTCGAGGATCAGCGTCTTCGAGCCCGCTACCTCGCCGAAGCCCGGCGTCTCTTTGAGGCAGCGGTGACGGCGTATGAGGCGGGCACGATGCCGGAGTCGGACGTGGCCCGCAATCTCGCCGAGACGTACGAGCGGCTCGCGTGGTTCTACCGGGCCGACTGCCTGTTCGACCTCGGCCGGTACGAGGAGGCCGTCGACCTTTATGAACAGGCGGCGTTCCGCTACCAGGACGACCCGTCAGCGTTGTCGGCGTACGTGCAGATCGTCAACAGCTATGTCGCCCTCAACCGCCCGGCCGAGGCCAAGACGGCCAACGAGCGAGCGAAGTGGTTGCTGCGTCGTATTCCGCCCGAGCGTTTTCGCGACGGCACGATCGCGCTCGACCGCAAGCAGTGGCAGACCTGGCTCGACTGGTCGGGCGAATCCGGACTTTTCTAGTGGCGGCTACCGACGAGCACACGGCCGACGCCGCGACGCCAGTCGCGGATGCTTCGGTTGTCCTGCCAACGCTCCGCACCCAAGCCGCGGCCTACCGACGCCTGCAACGCCTCGCCTCCGAGCAAGCCAAGGCCCTGTCCGAAGGCGACCACACACGTCTCCTGGCCGTCCTCGACAAACGCAAGGCCGCCCTCGCCGAAGCGACGGCCGACGATGACGCTGTCGCCGCGACGCGCTCCAACTGGCCCGCGTCCGTCGCCGGTTGGTCGGCCGACGATCATGCCCAGGCCGAGCGACTGTTCGGCGAGATCAAGTCGATCCTCGCCGAGCTGTCGAAACAGGACGACCGCGCTGCCGCGGGCTTGCGCGTCCGCATCGCGACGGCCGGGAACGAGCTGTCGCGCATCCGCGCCGACGACCGCACCGTCCGCCGCCTCAACCGCCGCTACGCCGCCGCGGCCTACGGCGAGCCTCAGACGAAGGTCGACGTGCGGTCGTGACGCCGCCCTCTGCAACTTCGGTTCGCAGATCGCGTCTAAGACCAAGCATGCTCGCACGCATTCTGGTCCTGATCTCGATGTTGCTCACCACGTCGGCCGTGCTTGCCGACGACGTTCGGCCGTTGCTCGACAAGATGCACGACGCGGGCGAAGGGCTCGTCTCGCTGACCAGCGGGCTCAAGATGATCGACTTCGACTTCGACACCAGCGACGAGGTCTGGCGATTCGGCAAGCTCAACCTGCTTCGCGGCGACGACGGCGATGCGATCCACGTCCTCTTCACACGTCGGGCCGACCCCGACGGCAACGCAGCCGAGGAGAAGCTCGAGTACCTGCTTGCCGACGGGCAATTGGTCGATCGCAACTATCGCAGCAAGACCGAAGTGCGTCGCACGCTGCCCGAGGAAGACCAGGATCGCGACTTGCTCGCGCTCGGCGAAGGGCCGTTCCCGCTGCCGATCGGGCAGGATCCGGAGCGCGTGCTCCGGCTGTTCGAGGTGTCGCTGGTCGACGTCGCGAGCGACAATGAGTTCGAGGTCGACCCGATCGACGGAACGCGACGCCTGCGTCTCGTGCCGAAGCCTGAAACGCCTCTGTCCGAGCAGTTTCAGGTTCTGGAGGTCGACGTCGACACGACCACCGGCATGGCCCGGCAGGTCACCACCCTCGATGCCGGCGGCATCAACCTGCGAATCGTCGAACTCCGCAACGCCGCCGTCAATGCCAACGACGCGGCCGAGCCGACGCTGGAGCCGGTCGATCTTTCAGACTGGAACGTAACGGTCGAGGCGCTGTAGCCGCTCTACGGTTCGCCGTGCCCGAAGGCCACACGATTCATCGAGCGGCCAAGGACCAGACGCCGCTCGTGGCCGGAAAGAAGCTGCGCGTCTCTGCCCACGACGGTCGCTGCGACGAAGAGGCCGCCCTGCTCGATGGCAAAAAGCTCAACGCCATCGAGCCGCTCGGCAAGCACCTCTTCTACCACTTCGCCGGCCGAGACAAGCTCACGCTCCACTGCCACCTCGGCCTGCTGGGCAAATTTCGCCTTCACAAGAAGGACCCGCCCGAGCCACGCGGCGCGACGCGGCTTCGCTTTCGTGCCGGCGACGCGGTGGTCGACTTCGTCGCGACGCTCAAGGCTGAAGTGCTCGACCCCGACGGCACGGCCGAAGCGAAATCGAAGATCGGCCCCGACCCGCTCGACCCCAGGGCTGACGTCGAGAAGGTCTGGCGACGCATCAGCAAATCGACCGCCCCCATCGGCGGCCTGCTCATGAACCAGCACGTCGTCAGCGGCATCGGCAACATCTATCGCTGTGAGATCCTCTTTCGCCAGAAGGTCCACCCGCGCACGCCCGGCAAGCAGCTCACGCGCGACCAGTTCGACGCCATCTGGCGCGACAGCGTCGACCTGCTCAAGCTCGGCGTGAAGTACAACCGCATCATCACCGTCGACCGCGACTTCGCCAAGGAACGCTTCGGCAAGACGTACTCCAAGCTGTCGCGGCGCGACGGCTTCTACGTCTACAAGAAGACCAAGTGTCCGATGACCGGCGGGCCGGTGGAGATGTTCGAGATCGCGAACCGCCGCGTCTTCTTCTCGCCCAAGTGGCAGCCGATGCCGAAGGGTGCGTGAGCGATGACGCCCGTCGCCACCGGCCCGCTCGCCACGCTGACGACGGCGTGGTTCGACCGCTACTGCCGCTTCGCCCTGTGGCGACACTTCCACGCCGTGCGGGTTTACCGGGATGATGCGTCGTCCCTGTCCGTCATCCCGAGCGCAGCCGAGGGACCTCGCCGCGGCTCACGCGTGGAGGAGCGTGATCAGGCGAGGTCCTTCGACTCGCCGCGCTCGCTCAGGATGACGGAGGGAACGCCGCGCATCGTCGTCGCTGCGACGCACCAGAGCTTCTGGGACGGCATCGTGCTGGGCGACCTGCTCCGCCGATTCGGCTGGCGACGGCGGTTTGTCATGATCGACCAGAAGCAGGTCGACCGGCACCCGTTCTTCCCACGCATCGGCGGGTTTGGCGTCGATCTCGACGACCCGGCCGACCGCCGACGGGCGATCGGTTACGCGTCGTCGCTGCTCCGCGAAGCGAACGAGCCGGCGGCGCTGGTCATCTTTCCGCAGGGCCGGATCGAGCCGGACGACGCCGACCTGTCGGCCGTGTCGCGTTCGCCCGAACTGATCGCCCGCAGGGCTGACGCGCCGGTGCTGCACGTCGCGATCCGCTACCGCTTCTGGTTCGCCCAGCGGCCCGAGGTGCTCGTCGCAACCGGCGACGACCTGCCATCGGCCCGGGTGATACTCGACGATGCCTGCCGCGACTTCGCCGCAGGCCAGGTCCTGGTCCGCGGTCGCCGCTCGATCAAGGACTGGCGCCTGTCGGGTCGCGGTCATGCCGCACCCGACGAGCGCGAGCGTCAGCTTGTCGAGGATGTCTGATACTGCAAGCGACCAACGCCGGCGCATCCGTCATCCTGAGCGAGCGCAGCGAGCCGAAGGACCTCGCCTGCCGCGATCGCACAGAGCCAGACGAGGTCACTCGGCTGCGCTCGGGATGACGGAGTGGGCGTTGCGCGGCGTCTGGCGAACACACACAACCGCCCGGCGTCGTGTGACGCCGGGCGGTTGCGTTGTCTGAAATGACGACGTCTTGTCGAGGCTCAAGCCCGGCGACGACGCAGCCCGACGAGGCCGAGCAGGCCCGCCGCACCGGCAGCCATCGGCTCGGGAATGACGGTGCCTGCTAGCACGAAGTTGTCGAAGCCTGCGTAATCGCTGCCGCCGTTCTGCGTTACATTCAGCTCGAACGAGAAGCTTGAGGCCGCATCTGGGATTGCGACAGCTTCATTACCGTCGCCAAAGACACCACCGACTCCGTTCAGACCTGTCACCAAGAAGACCGGCGCGCTCTCAACGCCGTCGATCGTGACGGTGTAGCTGACGCTGTCCCCAGCGTCGAAACCATCGATGTCATAGTCGAATGAAAAAGAAGTGGCTTCAAACAGCGAGAGATCGAAGCTAGCCGTCGTGGCAGTAGCAAAATCTACGTTCGGGTTGTCGCCGTTCTCAATGTCCCGAGCTCCGAGAAAGTTGCCACTTCCGACCGAGATCGTCGCCAGCGAGCTGACAGAGTCCCAGATGTCGGTGCTCGATGAAAAGCTGCCCAGTGCTGGCGAGTATGTGAAGCCAAGCGTCGAGTTGCCGTCGAAATCTTCTTCAGCGATTGTTGCTGCCGAGGCCGTGCCGGCGGTGGTGAGGGCCGCGAGGGTCGCGGCGGTGAGGAGTTTCGTGTGCATAATTTCCTTGTTCTTCCCTCGGGAGTGGCTGTCGGATCGCCCGGCCCCCGACGGGTCCAGACGGCCTCCTCCGACATGCGGCGAGCATAGCGGCAGCCTCCACCGTGTGCACTCGCAAATGGCGCTAAGTCTTTGCTAAGGCGTCGCGGCAAAATCCGCCTCGGCCAGTTCGCTGACGATCTTGCCGCTCAAGGCCACCAGCGGCAGACCTCCGCCAGGATGGGTCGCCCCGCCGGCGAACAGGAGGTTTTTCAGGCGTTTGTCGCGATTCGGCGGACGCAGGAACGCCTGGATCCGCCCATTCCCGCCCACGCCGTAGATGCCGCCAGCATTGGCTCGATAGCGATCGCGCAGGTCGGGCGGGGTCCAGCGGTCCTCGACCACGATCTTCTGCCGCAGACCCTCCAAACCGCACCGCCGTTCCAGAAGGTCGAGGACCCGCTCTCGATACGCGTCGCCGTGCGTCGACCAGTCGATCGACGCACCTTTGCCGTGGATGGCCGGGGCACTGACGAGGACGAACAGGTTTTCGCACCCGGCCGGGGCCTGCGTCGGGTCGGTGGCGCTGCTTCGGCAGACGTAGATGCACGGATCGTCAGGCGTCGTGCCCAGATCGAACATCGCCCGCAGGTCGCCGCCTTCGCCCAAGTAGTCGGCCGGCATGAACTTGTGGTGGTGGGCGATCTGCGGCAGCTCGCCGTCGACGCCCAGCAGCAGGACCATCCCGCTGCCGCCGGGGTCGAGCTTGTCGAGCTTCGCGTCAGGCCGATGCGGGCGATGGTCGGGGTCGATCAGCTCGCGAAAAGCGCTGATCGTGTCGGCGTTGCAGACGACGAGGTCGGCGTCGAGGTGCTGGCCGTCGCTCAGCGTGACGCCGGTCACGGCGGACGCATCGACATCGATCCGCGACACCGAGACGCCCGTGACGATCTCGACGCCGTTCTCACGGGCCAGGTCCGCGAGCGCCTCGGCCAGTCGATACATGCCGCCACGGACGTACCAGCCGCCGAAGTGCATCTCGGCATGCGGGATGACGCAGAGTGTGCCGGGTGCCTTCCACGGGCTGGCACCGCTGTAGGTCGCGTATTGGTAGAGGACGGCCCGCAGCTTCTCGTGACGCACGTGTCGGTCGACCAGCTTGGCGTACCGCTGGAACATCCCGATGCGGAACGGCACGGTGGCCATGGCGAGCCCCTGGCGTGGCCCGCCGCCGTTGTGGATAAGCTGTTCCGGGGCGTGCGACAAAAAGAGCTCACCCGCGAGGTCCCAGACGCGTTTGCCGCGATCGAGGAAGGCGGCGAAGCCGTCGACGTCGCTGGGGCTGAGTCGGCGGACATTTTCAAGTGTGTCTACGCGATCGCGGCACAGCTCAAACGTCGTGCCGTCCGGCCACGTGAACCGGGAGATTGGGTCCAGGCGGACGAGATCGAGCCGCTCCTGCAGCTCGGCCCCGCCGCTGTGGAAAAGTTGTTCAAAAACGAACGGCAGCGTCAGCAGCGACGGGCCGGTATCGAAGGTGAAGTGCTCGCCCGGGCGGTTCGGGTGCGGGAGGGCTCGTCGGTTGAGTTTCCCACCGAGGGTGTCGTTGCGTTCGACCAGCGTGACGCGATGGCCGTTGGCACCGAGCCGGATGGCGGCTGCGAGTCCCCCGACGCCACCTCCGACGACGATGACGCGTTTGGACTCGCTCACGGCCGATGACGCTACGCGACGCGGCCGGACCTGCTTTCATCCGTTGCTGCGCGTGGAGGTCGCCTGAAGGGTCTGGAGCCCCTGCAACGTTGCCTTAACGCAATCTTATCGAGATTTCGTCCCTCAAACTGGCGGTTCCGGCGTCTGGCTTGCATCTGCAGCTGCGGCGCGGCGTACGTTCGTGCCCCGGGCACGGAGGCTCGCAACCCCGATGCGCATTTTGTGGACGACGTGTCGTCTGCCCGTGCACCCCAACGCGATCTTTACCTGCCAGCTCTAATCTCCCTCGCAATGACTTCGACCCGCCGACCTTTTGCAGGCCGACCGATTTTTTCGCGACCTCGTGTCGGCCAACGCGGCTTCACGCTGGTCGAGTTGCTCGTCGTCATCGGCATCATCGCCCTGCTGGTGAGCATCCTGCTGCCGTCGCTGAACCGGGCTCGCGAGAGTGCCAACACCGTCAAGTGCGCCAGCAACGCGCGGCAGTTGGCGACTGCGATGCAGCTGTACGTGAACGAGAACGAGGGCTGGCTCGCAGGGCCGCACACGAGCGGGCGTCGCTGGAACTACGGCGACCCCAACGCGATCAACAACGGTGATCCGACCGACAGCATCGACGCGATGGACCCGCTGTCGGAGCGAAACGCACCGGTTCAAAACATGGACTGGATGAGCCCGACGCTCGGACTCGTGCTCGGCGATCTCCCCGAAAACGACCTGGAACGGCTTATCGCCCTGTTCGGGACCGAGTTGCAGTGTCCCAGCGTCGTTCAATCCTACGACTCGGGCACACTCGGCGGTGGCGGGGCATCGGCAGCGCCGGCCAGCCTCTTGTACAACAGCTACCACGCGGTCATTCAGTTCCATGCGTTCCCGCAGATCGATGCAAATCCCGCCGGCGGATTTGTCGGGATCTCCAACCCGAGTGATGACGATCGGTCGACGCGATTTGCCTCCATCAACTCGAGCTACGCACCCAAGCTTGTGCGGGTCGGTGCCGGTGCGAGCAAGGCCTACGTGATCGAGGGCGGTCGATTCCTGAACATGAATCTGGCCGAAGGTCTGGTCGAGTCGATCACGTTCAACTTCGCTCGATACCAGAAGCAAGGCGGCAACTTCATGGCGCGCGGCCCGTACATGTTCTACGACCGGCAGCCGCACGTCCTGCAGACGGATCGTGACGGCGCCGGATACGGCTCCCCAGGCAACTGGCTGGGCAACGACATCTCGGTGTCGCCCGTCGCCAAGACGCTCGGCTGGCGTCACTCGAACACGCGGATGAACATGGCGTTCTTTGACGGACACGTCGAAACGCGTGGCGTCGCCGACTCGATCTCGCCGCGGCTCTACTTCCCCAAGGGCTCGCAAATCACGCAGGCGCGGTTCACCTACGACCCCAACGACGGAAACACTGCGTACACGATCGACGAGTAGTCACCACGTCTCGATCAACGCAGATCGAAGCCACTCGTGACGCCCGGCCAGCCAGAGACGCAGACCGTCGACGCCGTCTGACTCCCACGCCG